>JBCCJR010000088.1:0-15187 GCA_039045805.1 Cyanobacteria bacterium P01_C01_bin.118 | reverse complement strand
CAGTAGGAGCACAGACGATCACAGACTTTCCCCGATTGAGCGCTTCAATAGCGTCTACTTGAAACGGATCAAGTTGAAACGGAAATAATTCGTCAGGCTTTAAGACCAAAATCCTGGGCGACCTTTGCTGAATGTAGGGTTCGACCACCCCATTGTGCCAGAGGAAAGCAGATGTTGGGGATCCAATGACGATTTGATTAAGTAAATCCCCGATGAGGCTGCTTGAAGACTCCTTGAAAGAAGTAGGGGCTTTTACCGTTTCTTAACTTGAGGCTTCAGTAATTCCCCTAATTTCTAGATAAAGCGCTTCTGTATTCTGGCTTGTGCAACGATTCATCGCAGTCAGCTTCGACATAATGCCCTGGGGGTCGTAATTGATTTCAGCTGCAATTCATCTAGTTAACTGGTCAACGATAATTTCTATGACACTCAAATACATGTTAAGGGCAGTTGTCCCGGCGATCGCTCTGGATCGTTGCTTTCTTTGATGCCCTGGGCAATTTTCAGGTTAAATTTTATGTGGGTGCTCTATCTGACATGCTCACCTTTATCCCTGAGGTGGCAAGGTGCTAGTGGCCAATGAGGGGTAACCTGACAAGGATCTTAATCTTGATCCGACTGCCTAGCCCAATGCCGCTGAACTTCAGCTAGAAGAAAATCTGGGCCGTCTAAAAACCACCAACACCTTGGGTGACACCGACGGTGATGGGGATGTTGACCAAATTTACAGCTGGCCGTTCTTTCTCCATCTGGGATGCAGCTGGCAACCTGGTCTTTGACAATGGTGATTTGAGCAAATCATCGCAGCTGACTTTCCAGAGTTCTTCAACATCAATGATGGTGACCCCGAAGAATTCGATGAGCGCAGTTATGGCCTTGGTTTAAGCTGCCCCCTATCCTTCATCGTTAGGATCTCTCGAAGCTGTACTATGGATTCAATAAAGTCTCTGTCTGATTTACGTTTAGAGCCTTTACAGGCAGAGTGACTTTTGGGCTGTCGGCTACCTATCCATGTCTCACAAAATTCTATTTATTAGCAACGGCCATGGTGAAGATAATCACTCTTCCCATATTATTCGCAGTTTACGAGAGCTGGCCCCAGATTTAGATATTGCGGCTGCACCCATCGTTGGTCAGGGGCACGCCTATCGCAATATTGATGTTCCCATTATTGCTCCCACACTGACGCTACCCTCAGGTGGATTTACCTACACTAATCGTCTGCGATTGATTAACGATATTAGGGCCGGACTGCTAACCTCTACCTGGAAACAGCTCAGAGCTGTTCAGCGTTATGCCCCTCAGTGTGCCCTTGTCTTTGCTACAGGGGATGTGGTGGGTCAATGTTTTGCCTATTTAAGTGGGCGACCGTTTATTTCGTTTACTTCTCCCCTGTCTGCCATGTATGAGGGCTCCCTCAAAATTGACATAGTCCTCAAAGCTGTCCTCAAATCCTCCCGCTGCCTCACCCTATTTTCTCGGGATGTATACACGGCAAAGGACTATCAAAAACAAGGGCTGACCAAAGCTCAGTTTGGCGGTATTCCTTCGTTAGATCGCCTCAAAACGAAAGGAAAAGACATTCAGCTTGCTCCGCAGCGACCGATGATGGCCCTGTTGCCAGGGTCCCGGATCCCTGAAGCAATGCGAAATTTCAAACTGTTGTTGGGTTTGACGATAGAAATTGCTCGACGTAATCCCCAGATACAGTTTAGGGCTGCCCTAGTCCCCGATGTGATGGCGGCCCTTGATACTGTGGCAGCTGAGGTTGGCTGGCACCATGAGCGAGGCAAACTGACATACCCGGCTGAAGGAGACCCCGTAGCTAATGTTTTATGTTTTAACGATGCGTTTAGTGACATTGTCTGTAATACAACTTTGGTGTTAGGAATGGCTGGTCTAGCAGTGGATCAAGCCATGGCGATTGGCAAACCAATCCTACAAATCCCGGGGGCTGGCCCTCAATTTACCTATGCTTTTGCCGAAGCCCAGGATCGTCTTTTAGGACTCTCAGTTAAGACAGTGGGTACTAAAGCGGCCACACCTGACATTCTTCAAGAAGCTGCTCAATATGCTGTGGATATTATTCAAGATAAAGACTATCTAAAAGCCTGTATTGCTAATGGCCAAGAACGTTTTGGCCCTTTTGGCGCGTCCTATCGCATTGCGAATGTGGTGCTAGAAACATTGGAGCAGCTAAAGACAGAGAAGGAAACCATCAGGTGAGCAAAGAAGAGAAAATATCGATGCCCCCCAAACAACGCTCGGTCTACTGGCAGCTGGTGCCCTTTTTACGTCCCCAATGGTCGTTATTTGTTTGGTCGTTTGTTTTTATTGTGGGGTATGTTCTCGCTACGGTGACGCTTCCCTATCTGGCTGGGCAGGTCACCTACTTTATCAGTCAGGGACAGGTGCCTAACATTGCTAAGTGGTTAGGTTTCACCACCCTAGCCTTTTTGATCCAAAATCTTTTTCAGTATGGTGAAAAAGTGTTTTCCATTCGTGCCTCCTTGGCTACAGTGCTAGAGCTACGAAAAAAAGTATACGCTCACCTCCATAAGTTGGATATTGACTACTTTGCTTCAGCAAAAACAGGAGATCTCTCCTATCGGTTAACTGAAGATATCGACCGTATTGGTGAAGTGATCTATAAAATGTCGCAGCAGTTTATCTCCTGTGTCTTTCAGCTGATTGCGATTCCCATCTATATGTTCTATCTCAATTGGCCCCTTACGTTGGCGGGTTTTTTGATCGCACCGTTGATGGCTTGGTTAATTGGCAGCTTTGGTAATCGGATGTTGTCGCTTTCTCGCCGTAGCCAAAATGAGATTTCTAACTTGTCGTCTTTACTGACAGAAGTATTGGGGAATATCCGAGTGGTCAAGGCCTTTGCTGCTGACCAATATGAGGTTCATCGTTTTAGTGCGGTAGCTGATGAAAATCGAACTGCAAAGTATCGTACTGAGCATCTTACGGCTATTCAATATCCGGTGGTGGGCTTTCTGGAAGCCGTGGGAATTATGTTTTTGTTTTTGCTGGGAGGGTGGCAAATTGCCCTGGGACAATTACAACCTCAAGAATTTGTGAGCTTCTTGGTGGCGGTGGCACTATTAATCGACCCGATTAACCTGGTGACACAGCACTATAACACCTTTAAACAAACTGAGGCTTCCGCTGAGCGAGTATTTGAGCTTTTTGCAGAAAAACCTACTTTACAGGATGGAGAAAATGCTCAATTGTTGCCACAGATTACTGGAAAAGTCGAGTATCGAAACGTTACTTTTGCCTATGCATCTGGTAAACCGGTCTTCAAAAATCTATCTTTATCGGTCTATCCCGGCGATGTGATTGCTTTAGTGGGACCCTCTGGTGCTGGTAAAACTACATTGGTGAACTTGTTGGCAAGATTTTATG
Organism: Cyanobacteria bacterium P01_C01_bin.118; assembly: GCA_039045805.1. Taxonomy (GTDB): domain Bacteria; phylum Cyanobacteriota; class Cyanobacteriia; order Phormidesmidales; family Phormidesmidaceae; genus Leptothoe. Next base: position 11,773 of record JBCCJR010000088.1, on the reverse strand, counting down.
ATCCACAAGTTGGAGAGATTTTAGTTGATGGTAAAGACATACGGGATGTAACTCTGCGGAGTTTGCGACGGCAGATTGGCGTCGTTCCCCAGGAGACCACATTGTTTTCTGGTACGATTGCGCAAAATATTGCCTATGGCCAGACAGACCTTGACTATGGTGCAATCGAAGCAGCGGCTCGAATAGCGAATGCCCATGATTTTATTCAACAGTTTTCCCAGGGATATCACACCTGGGTAGGAGAGCGGGGGGTAAACTTATCGGGCGGTCAACGTCAGAGAATCGCGATCGCCCGTGCGATTTTGTTAAATCCCCGTATTTTAATTTTAGATGAAGCAACGTCAGCCCTCGACTCTGAGTCAGAAGCCCTGGTGCAGGAGGCGTTGGAGCGAGCGATGGAGAATAGGACGGTATTTGTCATTGCCCATCGTCTAAGCACCGTGCGTAAAGCGGATCGAATCTTGTTTTTGGAAAATGGTCAGATCGCAGAGTCTGGTACTCATTTTGAACTGTTAGAGCAACAAGGGCGATATGAACAATTTTATACGCAACAGTTTAAGGAATAGGACCAGATTGTTGATGTGATTCTCGTTGTTTTCTGAATTAAACAACTGGCTAAAAGGAGGCTGTAATCAAGCCATCAATTCTCTGCTATTTGGTGGGCAATCCTTGGCTATAGCGTTTCAGGATGATTGTTGGCTAGCTGATATCGTACGACTTCGATCACTTTGATCGGATCAACAGGTTTGGATATAAAATCTGTTGCGCCGGCTGCTTTAGCTCGCATGCGATCTACGAGACCATCGTTGCCTGTCAGAATCACGATGGGGGTTTTCTGAAATGCTTTGACCCGACGAATTTGTTTGCAAATTTCATAACCATTGGCTATTGGCATGATTAAATCTAAAAAAATTATGTCGGGTTTGTGGCGTATTACTTGTGCTAGAGCCTGGATTGAATCTTGGATGCTAGTACAGCGATAACCTGCTGGTCGTAGGGCTTCTTCCATCAGATACCCGACTTGAGGGCTATCGTCGATGCAAAAGACCAGGGGTAACTTTTCGGCTACTTGGAGGGGGACCTTTTCTCCTATGGAAGCATAGGGGGTGGGCAGATCCTTAATGGGACTTAGGGTGACAATGCTCCGTTCCACATAGCCTCTTAGCATATTAGCGAGAGCAGTAACGTCACGTCCTGTAATGTGGCTGAGTTCCCGTAATGAACGATTGCCGTGAAGCAATCGCTTTAAGGTTTGGTAGGTACGGGGCTGAGTACATTTTTTAAGTTGTTGATTGTTGATCAAAACGGGAGCTAGATTAGGGGAGATATTACTGAGGGCTGTATCTTGCCATGTCTCCAACTTGGTTTTGACGCTATAAAATAGTGGGGTGCTGCTGAGGATTGCCATTGGCTGAGTTAAGCGCGATTGGTAATCGGTGGTGTGACTGATTTGGCTCAAATCGCCCACAGCATGGCAAATATCGAATAAAACTTCTGAGAGAGTGGACTGGATGATTGCGATCGCAATTTCACGGTGCAGCTGCTGGCGACGTAATAAGACCGATAAAGCTACGTATTCCCAATGATCAAATATTTCCGACTCCCGCAGTCTTACCTCACTAGGGTGTAGATCGGGACAATGGGTCTTTAAGAGACGCTGCCATCGACGAAATCGATGTTGTCCACCACCCGCCCACAATAGCCGCCCCACTCGAAAATCAAGCCACCATTGCTCCCCAGTTACTGTTTCCAAATGGATATATCCATTAGTCTGGGTCTGAATAATTGCTTTTACGGTTTTAATCAGTTGGGCTACTGAAAAACTGTTTTCTAAGGACAGCCTAGTAAGTACAGACTCAGTCATATTTTTAATGTCTGATTATGGTTTTACTGGTAAAAATACTAAAGAAAACCATTCGAAAACCACAAAAATTGACTTCAATAGCTCCCTTGTGGGCTAGTCTTTGAGAGAGAATTACATGCCTTATGCGTTAATGATTAGAGAAAAATTACAGCTGCTCTCTTAACTGCAAAACGCTATAAGTGACTGGCAATTGTCTTGGAGCTAGTAGAACGCCATGGGTTTTCTGGTTTTTTCTAAAACAAGTAGTCAGGGTTAAATGAATGAGTACTCCCTTAATTTGCCCTTTTGTGTAAACGCTATAACGGGTGCAGTCTACAAATGGTTTTTCCTCTTTTCCCTCTCTGAATAGCATGTGTTGATGTTTATAATCGTGGCTAATCAATATCAAATGCAAGAAAACAGAAGTAATAGAAAATTGCTTTACGACTTCTTGACAGATATTTTCGGTGTCTGGATTGCCTTAAAAATCATTAATTCCAGATATAAAACTGACCTAATCTAAAGCTAGAAATATTTTGTAGAAAAATAATCATCTTCCACAGCTAATTACCCAAAGAAAGTATAAATTTCAAGCAAAAAGTTGATCGTATCTATTATTATAAATTTGTAAGACTTGTGTATTTATTAGAGAAATAAATTGTCAGCAGAACTACTGACCAGTAATTTTGTGTAGATTTGATTTTTGCTGATTGTTATCTGAAATGTCATTTACTGTAATTTCTACTATTGGCTCTACTAGTTATGTCAGGTTGAATACATTGCTGCTTCTTGAGCTTTTGGCATATGAACCCTCAAAACCGTATTACTCGCCAACGAGTGCATCATATTGTTGATAGCTATCAATTGGGTGGTGATGACGGTGATGCTTTTGCCGAGGATTTGGCCTTACTTTTAGATGCCTATCCCCAATCCTTGATAGAGCTGGCCTTGACTGAATTGATTGTGAAGGGGTGGTCAGAGATTCCTATGCAAAAAGGCATGCCATTTATGCAGAAGTTACGGGAAAGACTGCGTTGCTGGTTGCCAAACGCAACGATGGCAAGCCAGTCAGGCGGTTTGTTCTCATCACATCATTCTGGCCTTTACTGCACCACTTCACTAGATGTACAGACAGCTCAGTCTACCAGCCCTAGGGTGTCGGATACGATAGATACGCGTTTAACACCTGTGCAGTTTGAGCAGATTACAGGGTTGGACGCCAGTCTGGTGTTTGACGAAGAGGGCCAGGTGCTTTTTGCCTATCCGGTTGAGTCGCAAAAACCGCTCGAGCCACGGTAGTGATACCAAAAATGGTGTGACCCGCCTGCATCAAAGGCATAGAAGCTGAATGAATGGTTGAGCCAGTAGTGTAAATATCGTCTAAAAGAAGTATGGGAGTTCCTTTAGCCGGTAGCGCTTTGCCCAGTTGAAAAGCGTTTGTCAGGTTTTGGCGTCTGTCCTGTGGGCTTAGGCCATGCATAGCTACGGTAGCTTTAGTACGGATCAGCCCATATTCTGCCAGGGAGAAGCCTGTTGCTCGACAAAATCCCTGAGCCATTATGGCTGCTTGATTGTATCCTCGCTTTTTGAATCGTTGATGATGTAGTGGAATAGGTATCACTACCGGAGCTTTGCCCCCGCATGTGGACAGAAACTTGTGTTGTTTCCAGTGTTGTCCCAGCTGGCACCCCAACCAAAAGCCTAGGGAGGTTTGGTTGTCATATTTGACTAGGGCCAGGGCTTGTTTAAGGCCCCCATCATATTTCCCCCATGGAAACACGTTTGGAGCGGTGTTTTTTGAGCAGGCTAGCCCTAAAGCATTGCCTTGCATCGCGCCTGTCCATCGGTAATGTAATAGTTGACGATGACAGGCGGTGCATAATACCGCTGAAGCGGGTCGTTGACATAGTGGACAGAGAGATGTCAAAAAAAGCTGTGTCAGCTGTTGTAGAGTGCTAATCCAGGGCATGTGTAAAAACTCTGAATAGTTAACCTCATATGCTTTAGGAGAAAGATTTTTTCTGCCGTACTTTGACATTGGTGACTCGACCGTCAGGATATACCAGCGCCATCGTATTATCTTGAAGATCCTGTTGCTCAGCAGAAGACTGACCAGTGGCATGATCTTGACCCTGATTGTTTGGGCTCCAAAGAGCTTTAGCAGAGTTCATATGGTGTGCTTCCCGTAAGAGTATGCTTAATTGTTTATCAGACTGAACGAGTATCGTTAGGGTGAAACCATGGATGTTCGATACTTTCTTTTGAGAAAAAAAGTTAAAGGCTCCAGAACCTTAAAGTTCTGGTGTTTGAGCTCATACCTATATTGGTTTATATGATCCTAACGGTGAGGCTAATGTTTAGAAAGCCAGGAATTTTAAGCTTATTCAAAGATTGAATGTTTTTAACTTATGACGGCTTTACGAAGCTTAGTATGCATCCGCTAGATCTCTGATTGACCTGCGTAAATTGTCATAGAGGTATTTTATTAGACACTTTGAGTACTCTCTCCCCATAGGCTGGTTAAGATCACGTACAATCAACACTGTTTGACCTAGCCCAAGTAGAGTTTAGAGAGGATAGACCCTTGAAAACACGCGTGATTGTCGTGCGGCACGGCGAAAGTACATTTAATGTGAAACGTATTATTCAAGGGCATCATGATGAGTCGGTACTAACGGAGAGAGGAGAAAATCAGGCACGCCAAGTCGGTCAGTTTATCAAAGGTATTGCGATTGATGCCGTATACTGCAGTCCCTTAAAACGGGCAGCCCGGACGGCTACCCTGATTGCCGAAACCATCGGTGGGCTAACACCTCAGCCGACCGATTTGTTAAAGGAAATTAGTTTGCCTCTATGGGAGGCGATGTCATTTTCTGATGTTGAGGCTCAATACCCCGAAGACTACAGGGCTTGGCGGCATGCTCCTAAGGAATTCAAAATGTTGGTGCCACAAGCAGATGGTTCTACCAAGGAGTTTTATCCTGTGCGGGCTATCTGGGAACAGGCGGTCGACTTTTGGCAAGATTTGCTGGCTAAACATCAGGGGCAAACCGTTTTAGTTGTAGCCCACAGTGCCATTAATCGCGCTTTAGTGGGAGCAGCTGTTGGTCTAGGTCCGGAGGCGTTAAATCGTTTGTATCAGGCGAACTGTGGCATTAGTGTGCTGAATTTTCCAGGTGCTTGGGGAGAGCATGCTCAACTAGAGTCGATGAATTCTACCAGCCATACTGGGGACCCACTGCCTGCTTTACGTACAGGATTTAAAGGGCCTCGATTGCTGCTGGTTCGCCATGGTGAAACCGAGTGGAATCGTGAGTCTCGTTTTCAGGGGCAGATAGATATTCCTTTGAACGATAATGGTCGGGCGCAAGCTGCTCAGGCGGGTGACTTTCTCAAGGCTGTCTCGATTGATGGAGCTGTGTCTAGTTCCATGATGCGGCCCAAGGAAACGGCTGAGATTATTTTAAAGCAGCATCCAGAGGTGACTCTGGCGGTGACTGAAGGGTTGTGGGAAATTAGCCATGGTCAGTGGGAGGGCAAGTTTGAACATGAAATTGAAGTGGGTTTTCCGGGCATGTTAGAAACCTGGCAAACGCAGCCTGAAACTGTACAAATGCCCGATGGTGAAAATCTCCAGAATGTCTGGGACCGAGCTGTTAAAGCTTGGGATGAAATTATCACGCAGTACAGTCAGCAGGAAACTCCTAAAACCTTACTTGTGGTGGCCCATGATGCTATTAATAAGTCGATCTTGTGTCATGTCACGGGCCTAGGACCTGATGCTTTTTGGCAATTTAAACAGGGGAATGGGGCGGTTAGTGTAATTGATTATCCCGATGGGGCTGGTAGTGAACCAATGTTGAGTGCGGCGAATATTACAGCTCACTTGTCGGGCAGCCTATTTGATACGACGGCAGCTGGGGCGCTGTAGATTGAACTCAACGTTCCTGATGATGATTACGGCTTGAATAGTATGGATAGTTGTATTCGAGGGGTACGCATATTAGATCCGCTCACACAGCGAGATCAGTTGGGAGATGTTGTGATCCGCGATCACACTATTCAGGCCATAGGCACCGCTCTAGAACTATCGGGGGATGATATTCAGGAAATCGATGGTCGGGGATGTGTCTTAGGGCCAGGGCTAGTTGACCTTTATAGCCAGACAGGTGAGCCAGGCCATGAATCACGAGAAACCCTGGATCAGCTGATTCAGGCGGCAACCTGGGGGGGGTTTACTCGCGTGGGTCTTTTACCCAATACTGTGCCTGCCATCGATAGCCCAACCCAGGTCTTGGGTCGCTTAACCTCCCAGAGTCATTCTCAGGTGCTTCCCTGGGGAGCTATAACCTACGATACCCAGGGGGAACGGCTGACGGATTTAGCCGAACTCTGCTCGGCAGGAGTGGTCGGTTTGTCAGATGGACGACCCTTGAGCAATGGATGTCTAATCCAGCGGCTGTTGGAATACACTCAGTCACTGTCTGTCCCTCTGGCTTTGTGGCCCTGTGATTCTACCCAGACGGGGATTTGTCGTGACGGTGCTGATGCGATTCGTTTAGGCCTATCGACCTTACCGAGCACGGCTGAAACGCGCCCCCTCAGTGCTCTGTTGGAAGATGTGGCCGTCAGTTTACGCCCGGTACATGTGATGCGGGTTTCCACTGCCCGCAGTGTTGAACTGATTCGAGTCGCTAAGGCTCGTGGTCTGCCCATTACGGCAAGTGTTACCTGGTTGCACTTGCTGTTTAGTACGGCTGATTTGGATAACTACTCGCCGAGCTTGCGGTTAGCCCCTCCCCTGGGTACTCCTGGAGATCGTGGCGCACTGATTGCGGGGCTAGAAGATGGGACGTTAGATGCGATCGCGATTGATCACTGTGCCCACACCTATGAAGAAAAAGCTGTTCCCTTTGGTGTGGCCCCTCCTGGCTCTGTGGGACTGCAGCTGGCTTTGCCTGTCCTCTGGCACAATTTTGTCGTTACCAACCGTTGGACCGCTTTGCAGTTATGGAGTTACCTCAGCCTGCACCCGACGCGATGTTTAGGCATCAAGGCAGCTAAGGTGCAAGTGGATGCCCCTGCCGATCTAGTGTTCTTTGACCCAAACGATACATGGGTCGCCACATCAAAAAAACTAGGCTGTGACGTCATTAACACCCCCTACGGTGATCAAACCATCCAGGGTCGGGCTAAGGGTATTTGGAACTGAGGCTGTCCGATAGCTGCCTTATACAAAACTAAAGCTGGTGCAGGAGTGATAGCGTTAGTCTCGCTTTAATAGACCAATGCGATTGGGGGGCCAAAACCTCACCACGGCTTTGCCAATGATCTGATCTTCAGGGAGAAATGGACGCGGCCATTCATGGCTATCAACACTATTGTTTCGATTGTCCCCAAAGACAATGTAGCTTTCATTGGGGACAGTTCTAGGCCCCCAGTTATAGGTGGGGGGAGCTTTAATATACCGCTCATCAATGGGTTGATCGTTGATCAGCACCTGGCCCTCTATAACCTCTACCGTATCTCCCGGTAACCCAATGATACGTTTAATAAACGCATTACGGGGCTGACCTTCCGCAATAATTTCCTCAGGGGGCCAAAAAACGACGATATCGCCCCGCTCTGGCTCGGTCAGGTAGTAACTGACTTTTTCAACTACCAGCCGATCATTGACCTGAAGTGTGGGTTCCATTGACCCGGTGGGAATGTAACGAGCCTCAGCCACAAACTGACGAATGCCCAATGCAAGGACGACGCTGAGACCAATAGTTTGCAGGCTTTCAATCCAAATATTTGGCTCTTTCGGGTCCTTAGAAGTTGGGGGTTGATGAGTCACAGTGATGGATCCTAATGAAATTGTTGCACTCTGGTGCATCTGAGGAGGTCATAGTTAGTTTAATCTAAACCACCAACCCGAGTAAGGGACCATGATCGAACATTGGCCTAATCCAAACCACCAACCCGAGTAAGGGGCCAAAAACGAACAACGGCTTTACCAATAATCTGGTCTTCAGGAACAAAGGGGTTAGCAATTTTCCAAGCGTGGCTGTCATAGCTAGAGTTGCGATTATCTCCTAGCACAAAATAACTACTTGCTGGAATAGTCAGAGGCGGCTGTTCGTAGTCAGGAGGAGCCTGAATGTAGCTTTCTTGTTGGACCTCCCCATTAACCAAAACCTTCCCGTCGGTCACTTCTATAGTGTCTCCCGGTAGTGCCACAATCCGTTTAATAAAAGCGTCCTTGTTGTTATTGATTTCTGCGGGAGGCCAGAAAACGACGATATCACCTCGCTGAGGAGCTTGAAAGCGATAGCTAATCTTTTCAATCACCAGCCGGTCGTTAACCTGCAGAGTGGGTTTCATCGACTCTGATGGGATGTAGCGTGCTTCTGCGATAAATTGACGGATACCTAGAGCGAGTGCGATGCTGAGCCCAATGGTTTGAAGGCCTTCAATCCAGGGATTTTGTTGTTTTTGAGACACAGTTGACGACTAGAAACGGTGGGGCAATGGGAGGGACAAGCGTAGGGCAAGGTATGCGGCTGATAGATAGAATCTGTCCCGATGCTAACCATCTATTCATGGTAAACCCAGGACTCTAAACAACTTTAATCTTTAGTTTAGATTAGTGGTCTCCTAACACTATTTGCCGCTTTAGTAAGCATAATCTGGCTTGCCCAGAATAAACTGATGGTTCCCATGGTTTAGATGGATATTGCCTCAAATGATTCGAGGGGTCTGGATCTGGGATTGATGAGGGCGCTTGAGCCATATTCCCCTCAACCCAACTGCCTGTGCTCCTTTGACATCGTCTTTACGGCTATCGCCCACATGCCATGCTTGCTGAGGGCTGCAGCCATGTTTTTGTAATGCGATGGTAAAGATTAACGGATCGGGTTTGGCTGCTCGCGCTTCCGTTGAGATAGTAATGGTTTCAAAATATTGCTGTAGCTCCAGGGCCTCTAATACTGCATAGATACGTGAATCAAAATTGGAAATAATACCCAGGGAAATGCCCATCGTCTGCCAGCGCTGTAGGGATGTCACCGTGTCTCCATAGACCACCCAAGGATCGGCAGTAGCAAAATGCTGATAAACCCCTTCAAAAAAACTTTCAAAGTTGGAAAAATCTTGCAAAATGCCTGCCCGTTGGAAGGTGTCCTTAGCGATGGCTAGCCACCAGAGATATTCACGGTGAGGAATTTCAACGGCGGGCACATCTGGAAATGCCATGGCACTGGCGGTGGCAAAGCTCCGGTAAAAAGCCTGGTCTAACTGTTTGGCTGATGCCCTGACACCCGCTTTTTGAGAGAGGGTTTGATAGACTTCACCAACGCTACCCTTCACACCAAATAAGGTGCCGACGGCATCGAGAAAGATGACTTTTGGACGTGTCATTACGATGGAGACAGATTAAGGACTGAGCAATGTATACCAGTTCTATAACCTTTAAGATACGGATAGTAGCTCACGCAATGGCTGACTAATCCAATTTAGCCCTACCCTTAACTGATGCTCCAATGTGGGCATGCGATACAAATAGGTGAGACGTCGGACAATGTGGGCCGCAGTGCCATCTAGCTTGAGCCCCAGACCAGTGAGGGTGGCTGTATCATTGCCCAGGGTCATCATTTCGCCTAAGTGTTGATATCTAAAGGGTAAGGGCGGTCGTCCCGTTAGGGAACCCCAAATATTCCAGGCGGTGTAGTCGGCTTGTTGTAGGGCTGCTTGGGCCGTGGTTGGTACTTTATTGCCATCGGCATCTGTGCCATCGGCCAGGTCTCCCAGGGCAAAGATATTGGTTTGATCCAGCAGCGTTAATGTTGGTTGAATTTTCAGCTGCTGCCGCTCGTTTTTTTTGAATGGCAAAGTAGCGATTAACGGGTTAACTCGGTTGCCAACAGTCCAAAGTACGAGATCTACTGGCAAAACATCAATTTGGTCCTTGTACTTTAAGGAAATGGTATCGACACCGACTTCAGTTACCGTAGTTTCATAGTCAATCCAGATACCTTTGTCGGTCAAGGCAGCTTGGGCTGCTTTTTGATTAAATTCGGGGGAGTTTTGTAAAATAGCGGTGCCACGCTCCACCAGACGGACGCGGCCACGCTCTCCCAGACGCTCTGCGATTTTACAAACCAATTCGACTCCGCTGTAACCACCGCCAACAACGGCTACTCGAATTTTGTCGCTGTTAGAGCTTTCGACCTCACGGAGGCGTTCTTTGAGGGCGTAGGCATCGTTAAGGGTGCGAAATGCGATCGCATGCTCCTTGACTCCGGGGGCCATATCCATAGGAGTTTCCCCCCCAAGGGCTAACACCAAATAGTCATAACTTAAAACGTTGCTGTCCTGCAGCCGTACTGACTGAGTGTTGATGTCAATACCCTCCACTCCACTTTGGTGAAACTTAATGCCAGTTCCTGCCAGCAGCTCTGTATAGGGAGGGGCAATTTCCCAGGTCTGTAGCTCATCGGTTACCAGCTCATACAGCAGCGGTGCAAATAGGAAGCGATCGCGCTGATCAACCAAAGTAATCTCTGGTTTTGCCGTTTTATCCCACGGGAGTTTGCTCAGAGCAAGGGCGGTATACAGGCCACCAAAGCCGCCGCCCAAAATTACAACACGCTGGTTTGATACTGCCATTAAGCCGTTGCCAAATAAGGAAGGTTACAGTTTTCTAGGATAGCGTGGGTAGGCAGGGAAAGCAGCGGTTTCCCTGTCAAGGGGACCTTAGGATGCCAATGTCTCTCCACGTTGTGCCGGTGTGGCAAATAACATACGAAAACTTGCCTGGCGAGTGTCTGCGGGTTCAGGGGTATCTTCCCAGAGACTCTCATAAAAGAAAAAGGACATGCCCAGACCGGAACGACGAGCAGCCCGTACTTTGGACTCAATAAATCGGATGGGAACTGGTGTATTGCGCAACCCCGTTAAAATTCCTGCGGCAGTGGGGATTTTTTGCTGGGTTTCACGGATGGATGGTGTGTGCAGCTGCTGACGAAACGCATTCATGTCATTGCGATAGATTTGCACAATCAGCTCGTCCGCTAGCCCCTGACGTACCCATGCCAACCAGTCTTGTAGCTGTCCTTTATAAGCAAAGTCATAGGGGTTAGGTGCCACTGAGAAAATGATGTCCCGGCGACGGGCCTTTAAATCTGCATTTAAGGTTTTGACAAATGCGGTGAGTTTATCGGCTCTCCACTTTACCCACGTCGGATTGTGGGGGTCATTGGGGACATCCTTGCCGGTTTCCTGTTTGTAAAGCGAGCGGGTGTAGCTGTCATAGCCAAATTCCACTGGCAAGATAAAGTGGTCGTCCACTTGGATACCGTCCACGTCATAACGACTAATAAGCTCCAATAGCATATGAGTAATGAACTGCTGTACTTCCGGTCTATAGGGATTTAGCCAGACCATATCTCCCCCTTCTCGGGTGGTATCTATGGGGCTGCCATTCCGTTTTTCCGTAAGCCAGTTGCTGTGGAGAGTGGCTAGCTCAGAGGTGGCAGGTGCCATAAATCCAAACTCAAACCAGGGAATAACGGACATATCGTTGCTATGGGCTTTGGTTGTCAGTTCTTCTAGAATGTCGTACCCCTGAATGCCGCGTCGCACAAAATGCTGAATGCCTGCTCGCTGAGCTATGCCGCTGTCAAAAAAGGTATAGCCACCATTCCACACAACTGGATAAAGTGTGTTGAAATTTAGGGCCGCCAGCTGATCAATGGCACCGTGGAGCTTTGGCTGATCGATTAGCACGTCAGTATCGTTGGTGGTGATCCATACGCCACGAATTTCCTGGTTTGGGGCTCTACCCATTACGGCGGTGGCTGGTGCAAAAGGATGGAGGACAACCGCTGCTACTAAAGCTAATGCAAAGAGCAGGGCTGATAGCGGTTTCCATCGCCTAATAGTGAAGTT
>JBCCJR010000087.1:0-15188 GCA_039045805.1 Cyanobacteria bacterium P01_C01_bin.118 | reverse complement strand
CCTCATCCGACCAGGTTCTTATCTGAGGTCAATTCACTTTAGCTTTACCACCCTGACCACCCTTGGCTATGGCGATATTGTTCCCTTGAGTGAAATCGCTCAGGTGCTAACTAATCTAGAAGCTATTGTGGGTCAAATGTATTCTTCAGTGCTAATTGCTATCTTGATCGGCAGCTACCTCGCTCAGCGATCCAATCAGCAGAGGCAGTAGCATGGTTGCCTCCAATTAAATGATGCTGGCGAGATAGTGCGATCTAATTAATTCTGATGCTTAGTTTGATTCTAAGTTTGCTCGTTTTTAGATTGAAGAAGGGATAAAAACGGGCTAGCAAACATAGCCGCTTGAGCACGACCTGGCAGATTCAATCGACTTAAAATGCTAGTCACGTGATTTTTGACGGTGCGCTCTGAAATAAACAGAGACTCAGCTTAAATCCAGCCACAACCGTTAAAGTCATCCAGCATTGACCAAAAAAAGAAGAGTCTGCGACAGATCAAGCCCGTTTCCCGTCAAGGTGATCGCTGACGCTCCGTCCAGAGCAGGGACTCTAAATGCTGTCTGGTCCTTTTTATAATCTGGCGCAAAATGCAATAAACTTGGCGTCTTATGTAATTCTCAGTCGTTTTTTTGTCCTCTATGCTGTTTTCTATCAACCTAAACCAGGGCGTTGAGTTTCACTAGAGGACTATAGCTATGGGCAAGACAATTTTAATCACTGGCTCCAGTAGTGGTATCGGTAAGGCAACTGCCAAATACTTTCAGGAAAGAGGCTGGAATGTCATTGCTACGATGCGATCGCCAGATAAGGAAACAGAGTTAACGCAACTCGATAATGTTTTGGTAACCCGTTTGGATGTTCAAGATTCTGCCAGCATTACCTCTGCCGTAGCGGCAGGTATTGCCAGGTTTGGCAAAATTGATGTGCTATTGAACAATGCAGGATATGGCGCTTACGGTTTGCTAGAAGCAACACCTGTCGAAAAAATTAAACGCCAATTCGATGTGAATGTAATTGGTTTGCTCGAAACAACTCAGGCTGTTCTGCCTCACTTTCGGGCGAACCAAGATGGCATGATCATTAACATCTCTTCCATTGGTGGGAAAATGACGTTTCCCCTAGGCACCCTGTATCACGGTTCAAAATTTGCCGTTGAGGGGTTGTCTGAAGCTCTGAGTTTTGAGATGGAGGCGATCGGTGTCAAAGTGAAAATTGTAGAGCCAGGAGGGATTAAGACCGACTTTGGTGGTCGTTCTTTCGACTTCACGAATGATGAAAGCCTTGCAGAGTATCAAGAACTCGTGGGTAAATTATTTGCAGCGATGGGGCCGATGCAAGAAAATAGCTCAGAGCCTATTGTTGTGGCCAACGTCATCTATCAAGCCGCTACTGATGGTACCCATCAACTGCGCTATAGGGCTGGGCAAGATGCAGAGGAAATTCTTACCAACCGGAAAGTGGCCGATGATGAAACCTTTCTAGCTGGCATCAAGGCACAGTTTGGGTTTTGATTAGGAGACAACCTTGGTGATATGACCTCAGAAAGTCAAAAATTTGTCTTGGATTCAGGTTTGCAAGTCTTGTTGCAGGATCTAGGAGTATCTCCTCAAGATTTATTACATCAAGCCCGTTTACCCCTTGACTTGTTTAGCCAGCCATCGCCCACCTTGACCACGGCGGACTATTTTCAGCTTTGGCAGGGGTTAGAGGTGCTGTTGTCCAGTGATCCAGCCTTTCCGCTGCGGGTAGCCCAGTTGACCACAGTAGAATCCTTTAGCCCTCCCCTTTTTGCTTGCATTTGCAGTGAAAATCTAAACCAGGCCTTGCCGCGATTGGCTCAATATAAGCCCCTGATCGGTCCCTTGAAGCTTGATGTTGTAAAAACTGACCATCAAACTCAGATTGCTTTGGAGGAGTTGCCAGGACAGCCCCCTTTGCCACAGTCGCTAATCGCTACTGAGCTAGCATTTTTTGTGCATCTGGCTAGACTCACGACCCGCGCCCGCATTGTTCCTTTAGCGGTACAAAGTACGGTCACCATTACTGCCGCTACTCAATTCAATGCATTCTTTAGTGTTCACCTAACCAGAGGACAACTCAATGCTGTCACCTTCTCAGCCGCAGATGCCCAAAGGCCATTTCTAACTTCAAATGCCGGCATGTGGTCGATTTTTGAGCCAGAGTTGCAAAAACGGATGAAACATTTAGAGATCGGGTCTCAGTTTTGCGATCGCGTTCGGGCTTGCCTTATGGAAACGCTGGCCAGTGGTCAATGCTCAATGGCTGAGATTGCACAGAAACTAGCTGTTAGCTCCCGTACATTACAGCGGCGACTACAGGCAGAGGGCACAAGCTTCCAGCAAGAGCTCAGTAACTTACGGGCAGAACTGGCTAATCATTATTTAGCCAATACCCCTTATTCCAGCGCTGAGATATCATTTTTACTCGGCTACAGCGATCCAAGTTCCTTTTTTCGAGCCTTTCATCTGTGGACTGGAAAAACTCCAGACACCGTACGTGAAATGTCTCAACTGTAGTGAATAGCAGTTGTTCTCTCAGATTCTTGCAAGATAACAGTTCTGTTGGTATAGACGGACGACGGCGATCATGATGGAGTTCAGCGCCCAGCTATTTGACAGATTTATTAATACCCTAACTAGGACCTCTAAACCTGGAAAAATACAAGGAATTGATCCTAAAATTTTACGTTGAGCGTTGTCCTAATGAGCCGCCTTAAAACGTTGTAATTGAATCCTGGAAACTCCATCCACATTGAGGAAATAGCCCTAATATTAGGTAATACCAACGGTAAACGCTGTAGACCTATCCCCATAAGTTTTATCCTTGAAGCTATGTCTACCGAAAGTTTCAGCCCCCAACCTTCGATTGATCCAGCCTCTGAAGCACCCACTGATTCATCAACCGAGCCTAAGGTTTCCAGCAAATCAGCACTTCCAGACAGCTGGCGCAAAAAGTCAAATAAACCCCTCTGGCCAGCCGTTGTCCTAGCCATGCTAGTGGTCGCTGGGTTAGTCGGTGTCAAAGCCTATAGAACCCTGACCGCCGCTCCAACCGCTGAGGAAACAGACGTGTTGGTAGTGGACCAGGCTCGTTTGCCAGTAAAAGTAATCACGGCGGAACGACGCCCCGTTCAGGGTTGGGTCTTTGACGAAGGCTCTGTCTGGCCGGTAAAGCGGCGGTTGCTTAATTTTCAGGCCAGTGGCGATATTACCTATATCGCGAAGGTAGATGGGATAGAACTGCGGGAGGGCGATCTTGTCTCACGGGGGCAGCTATTAGCAACCATTGACGCCCGTAGACAGGAATCTAGCATTGACACGGCTGAGGCCGACATCCAGGTGTCGGAAACCCAGCTGAGCCAATCAAAAGCCAGTATGTTGCAGTCCCAGGCCAGTTTGGAACGGGCGAAATCTGACCTGGCCCTGGCCGAGACTGAGCTGCGACGCTACGAGGATCTATTTGCACAGGGGGCAGTATCGGAAAGCGATCGCGATGCCTACATCAACCGCGTAGACCAGGCGGCGGCGGCACTCAAAACATCCCAGCAGGACGTTCTCTCTGCCGAAGAGGGGATCCGTTCTGCCCAGGCATCGGTGAATGCATCCGTTGCCCGTCTAAACCAAAGTGCCGTTGATCTGGAAGATACTCAGCTGGTTTCCCCCCTTAATGGTGTGGTGGCCTATATCAACATTCGAGAAGGTGAATATTGGAGTACTCAGTATCTTAATACCACCAGTCCCCAAGATTTGATTGAGTCGGCACCGATCGTGGTAGTTGATCCTCAATCCTTTGAGGTGGAGTTAGAGCTACAGGCTGATGACGCTGACGATATTCAGCCTGGTCAGCGAGCGTTTGTGGTGTTAGAAGAAGAGGTCAGTGCGGCCCAGGCGGCGGGGACTAACTCCCAGGGACTGCTGGATATTGCCAAACAGCGGGGCAGCGGTGGTGAAGTCTTTGCCGTCAGTCCGTCCCAAACCCCTGGTAGTCGGGGCACCGAAATCACTATTCGTGGGTTAGAGCAGGTGCGAAATCTCAAGGTGGGGGGTCGCGTTTATGCCTGGATTGAGGTGGCCAGTCAGAATGATGCTGTTGTTCTCCCGTTAGGGTCGCTGCTGATTAGGAACCAGCAGTATTTTGCCTTTGTTGTTAATGAAGCTGACGGTACTGTGCAAAGACGAGAGGTCACACTGGGTATCGAAGGATTATCAGGGGTGGAAATTACGAGCGGTGTAGAACCTGGTGAACAAGTGGTGGTGGAAGGTCAAAACCGTCTGGTGGATGGCACCCCGGTTGAAGTGGTCAACCGGGGGTAGCGCTAATGCAAGTTGATCAGCGTGCGATCGCAACTCCAGAAAAGAGACCTGAACCGTCAGCCACTCCAGCCTGGATGGAATTCTTCTTTACCCGTCAGATTTTTGCCATTCTCCTCTGCTTTATGTTGTTCATGGGGGGGCTGATGGGCTACTTCTCCATGGTGAAGGAGGGGGAGCCGGAAATTAAAATTGCTCGGGCCATGATTACCACCTCCTGGGGCGGCACCGACGCAGAAACCATTGAAAATCAGGTTACAGACAAGCTAGAAAAAGAAATCAAAAGTCTCCAGGGATTGGATGACTTTACCAGCGCCACCTTTAATTCATTTTCCATTGTTAACGTGGCCTTCAAAGCAGAGGCCCCCGTGGCCGAGTCGATTCAAGAACTGCGGGGCAAGGTGGACGATGCCGAATCTGAACTTCCCGAAGAATCCACCGGTCGAGAAAAGCCCTCATTTGAGCAGCTATCTCAACAAGACTCCCCCGTACTCACCATGGCCCTCAGTGGTGAGGGTCTCGACATTAACCTCCTGAGTCAGGCGGCGGAAGACCTGCAAGATCGACTGGAATCAGTCAAAAACGTACGGGAGGTAAATCTCGGCGGTCAGCGGGACGAAGTCATCCATGTCCAGATGATTCCCAGTCGATTGACCACGTTGGGAATCTCGGCGACCGAAGTGCGCAATGCTATCCAGGGCGGCAACATTGACCGCTCCTGGGACCTGGTGCGCGATGAAGAATTTGGAGCCCAGGTGCGGCTGTACGGTCGTTTTCGCACCCTGGAAGATTTGCGAGAGGTGCCCGTAACCCGACTAGACGACAACCGGGTGGTACGGTTATCCGAGGTGGCAGAAGTTTACCAGGGTCTCGAACGGGAAACCCAGCGAGCATTTGTCAGCTGGCAGGGCAGTGAGTTTAGCCCCACCATTAACCTGGAGGTGGTCAAAGTTGCTGGAACAGATACCATTCAGGTGATTGACGACGTCCTAGCCGATATGGAGCTAGCCAGTCAGGACCCCAACATCTGGCCCTATGGCATGACCTATCGGGTGCTCACCAACGATGCCAATACGATTCGCAACGATCTAGCGTCATTGGGCAGTAATGTACTGCAGGCTTCTTTATTAGTATTTGCCATCTTATTTGTCGCCCTTACCTGGCGAGAAGCATTGATTGCCGGATTGGCCATTCCCATGACCTTTGCCGGGGTGTTGTTTATCCTGTGGATGTTGGGCTACACCCTCAACACCATGGTGACCGTGGGGATGATCCTGGCCCTGGGACTGCTGGTGGATGTGTTTATCCTCATGTTAGAAGGATTGCACGATGGCATTTTTGTCCAGGGACTGAGCTGGCCCAAAGCCGCCATTAAAACAGTCCAAACCTACGCGTCACCAGCCTTTACCGGACAGCTCACCACCATTTTGGCCATGGCCCCATTGATGGCCATTTCCGGTACCCTGGGCAAGTTTATTCGCCTGATTCCCATTAGTGCCATTACCTGTCTGGTAATGAGCTATGCCCTGGCGCTGCTTGGAGTAGTTCCCCTGTCTAAATTTCTGTTGGGTAACCAGGGAGAAAAAGAGTCTAAAACCGCTGTTGATCGCCTAACAGAACAGGCCTCGGAACGATTTTCCCACTGGAGTTTGCGGATGACGGTGCCCAGTCGCCGGGTGGCACGTCTGTGGACAGCGGGAGCCATTGCCCTATTTGTCTGTGCCGTGATTCTGTTTAGTCAGCTACCCAGCTCTCTGTTTGCCGTTGCCGATGACAACAAACTGAGCCTGAATGTGGAGCTACCCCCATCCGCCACCTTGGAAACCTCCCAAGAAGTCGCCGACCGCATGGGAGAGGTGCTGCGCAACTACAGCAATCCCAATGGTGAGAAGGTGTTTGAAAGTCTCGTCAAACTGGTGGGGCAGCGGAGCAATCTGGTATCCTCCAGTGAGATTAAGCCCGGTAATGCCGATTACTTTGTAGGCATATCGGCGGTATTTGTCGATCGCAATCAGCGCGATAGAAATTCCTTTGACTATGCCTACGATCTCAAAGTCCAGCTAGAAAACGATATTATTCGCGACTATCCAGGGGCCGTTTTAAGTACCGGGTTTCCCCTCTCGGGCGGTGGTGCTGACCCGATTGCCATCGAAATCTTTGGGGATGACTTAGAAACCTTGAGAGAGATTTCTAGCGAAGTGCAACAGTCTTTGCGAGAGATTCCCGGCACCATGGATGTGCGGGATGATTTAGGCAATCTGAGAAAAGACTTTAAGCTAGTGCCTAAGCGAGAGGCCCTGGATTTCTATGGCATCAGCCAGGATGATTTGGGGCTGCAGGGCCGCTACATGATGATTGACAATGAAGTGGGTGACTTTCCCATCGGCAGCGGTGAGGAGGATCTAGAGATTCGTTTGAGTACTCGTTGGCCATCTCAACAGGGAAATATTGGTGGCCCCTCCCGGTTAGATGAGTTTACGACCATGCGATTCATCACTCAAGATGGTGAGGCATTACCGGCAGAAGCATTGTTAGAAGAGGTGCCAGGGGCGGTGCCGCTGTCGATTACCCATCGGGACACTAAGCGGAGTGTGACGGTACTAGCGAAGGTGATTCCGGGTCAGGACTTTTATGATTCTCAAATTTTGGCCGAGCTAACGCCAAAATTGGATGCAATGCAGTATGACCCAACTGATGAGAGCAATGCTGACCGCTGGCCTCGGGGATATACTTATCGCTTTGGTGGGGATGCGGATACGAGCAGTGAAACATTTGGGTCGGCGGGTCAGATGCTGGTGGTGGCAATATTCTTGGTGTTTGCGGTGCTGGTGTTGCAGTTTGGCTCCTACACGCAACCGTTGATTATTATTCTGACGATTCCCTTTGCGTTGATTGGGACGTTGTTTGGGTTCTTTGTGCTTAGTCTATCGTTCTCTTTTCCAGCCATGATTGGTGTGATTGCGCTGGTGGGGATTGTGGTAAATGATGCGATCGTGATGGTGGAGACGATGAATGAGCGGCGCAAAGAGGGATTGGATGTGCGCCATGCGGCGGCGGCGGGGGCCAGCGATCGGTTAAGGCCGATTTTGACGACGTCGATTACGACGATTATTGGTTTGTTGCCTTTGGCGTTTAGTGATGCGCAGTGGTTTCCGCTATGTATGGCGATTATTTTTGGATTGTTGTCGGCGACGTTGATTGCGTTGCTGGTGGTGCCAGGATTGTATTTGCAGTTGACGCCCAATGGTTCTAGGGCTGTTTCTTAGGGCGTTTCCAGCAAAGAAGCTATCAGTTTTTCAGGCCCCCTTTTCATGGAATTATCCACGTCTTGCCAGTTAGGCATACTGGGGTTTCCCCAACATTGGCAGGGTTATTTCGTGTTCATCAGAGAAAATCTGTAAGGCTACTGAATCGAGATATGCTCGGAGGGAACCAAAACCGGTTGCTTGGGGTCCCTCCGAGTTCCCCAAACCCCCATGGTTAGGGCCGGGAGGCCGCCCTAAGACCCAGCCTACTGGGTTGTTCTCAATTGCATTAAAGTAGGGGTTACGGCGGGGTCGATTAATCAGGTTATCGCATTGTTGTTTGGCCCACCTCCAAGTAGAGCATGCCTTTCCTCAAATGAGCTTTCAATAGCTTCAAAATTTCTGCCCACACAATGAAACAGCCCTGCCAAACCCCCAACATTGTGGGCTTTGAGTCTTGTCCTTTCAGGATTTAGAACAGTAGGGTGGGCACGACTACTCTTTTTTGTACGAAAAACTAAGGCTTTGAGGCGTTTTCTGGAAGGTCACTTTATTTTCAGCTTACACTAGAGTCAAAGACATGCTATGTAACCATCATGGTTGTTTCTCAGTCACAGCAGATTTTGACAGATACCTGGGTCAAATCGACCTGGGATGAGTTTTTAGCTGTCA
The DNA here is from genome assembly GCA_039045805.1 of Cyanobacteria bacterium P01_C01_bin.118. Taxonomy (GTDB): domain Bacteria; phylum Cyanobacteriota; class Cyanobacteriia; order Phormidesmidales; family Phormidesmidaceae; genus Leptothoe. The sequence goes on along the minus strand of JBCCJR010000087.1, from coordinate 6,941 downwards.
CAAATAACTCTGATTATCAAGATAGCAGGGCTTATTTTGATGCGGGGTACATGAGGATAGAGATGGCTGCATTAGGTGCAGGGCACGGTCGGCAAAATGCCGTCGCTTTAAAGGTTGCTGATATCTTTGCGGCATTGTATGACATCAGACTGATTGAATTCCTCAATTGCAGTTTTCGCCAGGTAGGAGAGCGAGAATGTCAGCCTGATGTTGCTTTCTACATTGGTGAAGGGTTTCAGCTACCTCCTCAGAATAATACGCCTATCAATATAGAACTCTTTGGCCCACCCACCTTAGCGATTGAAATTGGGGCTAGCTCCCTCAGCGATGATTTGGGTAACAAGCGTCTGCTTTATGAAAGATTAGGTGTCCAAGAATATTGGGTTGTTGATGTAAAGTCACAGCAGGTGATTGCCTTCTCCATAGCAGAGGGGCGCAGTGGACAAATACAGGTGTCTGAAGTGTTGCCAGGCTTAAAGATGAGCCTAGTTGAAGAGGCGTTGGTGCGATCTCAAACCGAAGATGATGGTGCAATCACACGATGGCTTATGCAGACGCTAGGGTAAATGACGACTACCTCTACTTACCAAATGTAGGATAGTTTCAGATTAAAACCGAGCAATACGGTTTCCCCTGATAAGCTAGTCGGATTCTCTAATCTTTCAACCGGCTGATTGGGGCGGTAAATTTCAACAAATCGCCCCTTACGATTAATTAACCAACCCAGGCGCAGCCCATTATCCAGATACTCAGTCATTTTTTCTTGAGCCTTGCTGAGGGCATCGCTGGGAGACATTAGCTCTACCACAAAGTCAGGACATAGGGGCACGAACTGTTCTTGTTGTTCAGGTGTGAGGGCCTGCCATCGTTCTAAAGCTACCCAGGCTGCATCGGGTGAGCGGTCGGCTCCATTGGGTAGTTTGAAACCAGTGGATGAGTCAAATACAATGCCTAATTCGTTATTATCGGACCAGTTGAATAGCTGCTGAGTTAAACGACCATTGCGATTTCCCGTTTCTCCACCGGTCGGGGACATAATCACTAAATTTCCTTCGGCAGTGCGTTCAAACTTTAGGTCAGGATTCTGACGACAGAGCTGATAGAACTGCTGGTCGGTTATGGTTATGGCCGATTCAAGATTAACGGTTAAAGCAGTCATCAGATGTACTGGTTAATCTACTGTGCGATCTATTCTAGCAGTTGTAAAAATGAGTATACAGACCGTATTAGGGATTGAGGGGATAGAATGGTGCATAGTTTCTGATCTGGCAGGTGGAGGGGTAAACCTAAATGGTTCAAGTACCCTCTACAACGCTGACCTTGGCGGAGTTTTTAGAACTGCCAGAAACGAAGCCTGCCAGTGAATACATTGATGGCCAAATTATTCAAAAGCCGATTCCCCAAGGGAAACATAGCGTTATTCAAGGTGAGCTTGTGCCTGCTATCAATGGGGTAGTTAAGTCTAAGCGGATTGCTCGTGCATTTCCTGAGCTAAGGTGTATGTTTGGTGGTCGTTCGACGGTTCCTGATATTGCGGTGTTTGTTTGGGGCCGGATTCCCCGTGATGAGAATGGGAAGGTTGCTAATACGTTTCCTGCTGCGCCAGATTGGACGATTGAAATTTTGTCGCCTGATCAAAGTCAAACTAAGGTGACAAAGAATATTTTGCAGTGTTTGCGGCATGGAGCGGAGGTGGGCTGGTTAATTGATCCGGGTGAGCAAACTGTGTTTGTTTATCGTTCGAAACAAGAACTTGAAGTATTGGATGAGCCAGAGGATGTTGTTTCTGTGCCATCGTTTGCGAGTGGGTTAAGACTTACGATAAAAGTCTTGTTTGATTGGCTACTGGAGTAAGGAGCCATTTAAAGAATCGTAATTCGAACGTCAGGGTAGTTTCTCGCATTGCTTATTTGCACGCTGACTCTCTCTCAGCTGAGCCTTCTCAAATTGACAGCTATTCATCAACTAGCGATTTGGAGGCACATTCTGGCTCCACGGCATTCGTCGATCCAAGAATTGACTCAATTCGGTCAAAAAGGATCATAAATCTTGAAAAGGCCTGCTTCTCAAAATCCTTTACCTTTTCCGAGAACTTCGTTTTACTCTGTCTATGTGATTTAGAATTCTCAAGAATTGGAAACACTACGGAGTCTGCGACAACTGTCTCACCAGCCACGTTATTTTCGCAAAGAATGGTGTCCTCGTAGTAGTGCTCTAATGCCAAGTAACATCTGTTGGCACTTTCGTTGACGAAAATCTTCCTGTTGTCTGGAACAGGCAACAGTATCGCTTCGACATCTCGCTCAGGGTGAGTTCTACGAAGTGCGTCGTCATCAGAGGATGTGAATCCCCCTGATGACAATCCACAAAATTGATTCTTACCTTCTGTATCGTGATCAAACACGCCTAAAACTCGCCTGTCACAGACCATACAACTCGCCTCAAGCATGAGCTTTAGCATTTGGGCACCGCCACGATCCTGACCTGGCCCACCAGCATGTTCGAGGTGAAAGGGCATTTCTCGTTCAGCATAAAGCTTTCTCCATGCTGTTTTAACGTGAGTAATGTCTGTCTTACCCTCAAAAATTACGACAGGTTTTACGGATAGTTGGACTCGTTGTAATACTTCTTTATTGAATCGAGCTGTCCTTTCGAATGCCTCGAAACCCTTTGAGAATTCAGCATATGCTTCGGTATTGATAACTTCGTCATTCGGTAGCTCAATTACTTGAAACGAATTACTATCAAAGTAAGTCTCCATACCCATCATGAAAAATGGAGCGTTCGCGGTCATGACGAACTGGATTGAAGGAAATTTCTTAATCAACTGAGGCAGGGCTTTAGTCTGCAGTTCGATGTGTAAGTGCTTGTCGATCTCGTCGACCAAGACACATCCCGAAATATCTTCCATCGAAGTGAAGCCTTGGCTAGTTAAGTCAGCATCCCTGAGAATACTGCAAAAAAGACAAAACAAACTAATTTGACCTGCTGAGAGGGATTGCAAATTGACCAAGCGTTCTTCGTTGGAACTTGTAAATCGAACAGAGACAGTCGGCTGTTTGCGGGGGCCAAACGCCAACTGTGCAGAACTCACTTGAAGAATACTTGCTAACACTTGGCACACAGCATTAATCAATTGAGTTGAACTGCCAACGACAGGCATATCATAAGGTATCGGTAACGTATTCCCGTCACTGGTTTGGACAGGGAGGTTTACGACTTTACGGTCAATCATTTTCGAGTCAAGGCACAACGACCTAAGCCACTCAAGAGTCTCAACCAGGATCGCTCGCGTGAAAAATGTTCTCGGAGTTTCTTCCGACGTGCTCGTCTGTGGATTATGAAATCGCACACCCTCTCGAACTTGATTCTCATTAACCCAGTAAGGTAACTCATATCTTTCCGAAGGAAAATACAAATTCACCTTCTGATTTAATTCAGCTTTGAGAGTTATGTCAGGAGGTAAACTGATTTTTCTTTGAGGGTGCGACCTGATCTCGGAGTATTCATTTGCGAGAATATTTCTCCAAGAATCATCTGTAGGTTTTGGGACATCCGCTTTCTCAAAGTTTTCGCGACTTGTTGACAGAATCCACTCTTCACACCAAAAGCCCTTATCAAAGTCAACTTTAGTATGCGAGTATGACTTGCCGTGCGTTATCAAGCCTGGTGATCTGAGACGATAAACGTATCCATCATTGACTTCGCAATTCTTGAATACTTGCGATTTAAACGACATCACCGCATTTGCAATTATTGATACTACCGTTGATTTTCCACTTCCATTTTCGCCTACAAATATGATCGGCAAAGGAAGGTCATTTGAGAACGGTAACTCTCTATCGATATTCTTAATTGCTGCGACATTCTCAATCTTGATATTTTTCAAGAACATAGTGCGTTCTGCAAGAGCCCTCCCACGTTTTCTAAGTTGATGTTTTAATATAGCAAACACTGGAAAATTCTTGCTTTATGTTCGATCCGTCATTTGGAAAGCTAAATAGACGAACTAGTGGGCGGGTACTGTTCACCAAAACTTATGACGCAGGCTAAATCCTCACTCTCCAATATATTTAGCTATATTCCAACAACCTATTGACTCAACCCTTTTCCCTCACATTGATAGGCTCAATCAATTCGATGATACTTTGCTTCGCTTCAGCTCTAAGGAAACATTTCCTATGTGCTGGTAAAAGCTATTAGCAAATCTAAATCATAGATTTTATTCATCCAAGTCTTCACCTGTCAGAGCGCCTGCTTGAGCCAGTGTCTTTCGATAATCGTCAGCTTGAGCAATTTTTGTGAAAGTTATTTCTGACTTACAAATCTTGAGTTCGTCATCCACTTCTTGTACAGCATTTGTAATTTCATCCAGAGTTACTCTGAAAAACTCTTTTCGTGAGTTAATTTTATTTACGCGTCTATCATCAAACTTTTTATGTAAACGAAGTTCAAGCTCTGGCGCATTTTCGCAAAAAATCATGGCATGAACATCAAAGGGAAAGGGGACAGACGCGCTGCTTAATTCTTTGACCCGATCTATGGGTTCAAGACGGCGCGTCATGCCAATCTTATAGACATTGTCTCCAAACGAACCAATATTTGAAATCACATAGACATGTCCAAGTTTCGTTAGTTGAGCCTGAGAGACAGCTCTTTCCTTATTTGTCTCAGCTTCCGTAAGCCGTTTTTGTAGTTCTTCGATTTGGCTAAGAAGTTTTTGTTGAGTATCACCTGTAGCTGACTCAACATCCTTTCGAGCTTTTTCCAAAGCTTTTTGATAACGAAGCTCTTCCTGTTCTGCTTCCTTTTTTGCCCTCTCAAGCTCACGTAATGCCTTCTCTTCCTCACGCATTTGCTCACGAATAATTCGTTGCTCTTCTTTCTCCTGATACTTTTTTTCCTGATATTCGTGAGTTAGCCAGAGTTCTCTTAGTTTTAAGTTAAAATATTTAGAGGTGATTTCGCAACGAGTAATTTTAGATAATTTATTTAAAGCTTCATATGAGCGCTCGATGCGTTTTTCCATAGCCTCTACATTTCTATAACTAACTTTTGCAATGGATGCATCACATTCACCATTAAAAGCACGAAGGACAAGCTTTAGAAAACTGTCAGTCATCTTTCTGCCTGCTCTGGCACTACCTTCAAGTGTCCACTCAGTATGACAAACAGCAGCTTTCTTGGCTTTAATTAACTCCTTCTGCTGATATCGAATTTCATCTAGTTGTTCTTTATACCCTTGAGACTCTCCAAAGTCATACTTAGACTCATAAAAGCCAACAGACTGTAGAATATCTTTTTCCTCAAGCTTGTTGAGTTTAGCTCTAAGATTTGAGATTTTTGTAGATATTTCCTGTCTTTCTACTTCTGCCTGTTTGTTGAACTGATTTTGTTGGTACGTCAGAGTCGCAATCTGATTGTCAAGTTCCTTAATTTCTTCTTCTCTGGAAATAAGGCCACCATATTTTTGCTCAAGGAATGTTGAACGATCTTCTGCATTTGCGACTTCTTGTTGAGCTTTTGAAATAAGGTTGTAATGTTTCCGCTCATTGGCTCGTAAGCGTTTTTCAGCATCTTCTATCTTCTGTTGAGCTGATGAATAAGCCGTTGTACGCTTTTGCAGTGCTTCGTATGTTTTCCATAGAGCAACTGCTAAGCCTACAGACAAAAGAAATAGGATGCTTGCCATAAAGAGTAACCATATAGTCTGCCCTAAGTATTCACACTGACTGCGAAAGCATCAGGGCAGTGCGTTAATACTCGACTTTTGGCTAACCTTACTTACTCCCCAACCAATTGCTGCCACGCTTATTTTCAATCCTGGAAGTCGCGTAGAGCCAGTAGTAGGTTCCCTCTAACTGATGCTGGTGTAGGCGGTGCGTTGCCACCCATCCTGCCCGACTACAGACAAGAGCAAATGTACTAAGATATAATGCAGCCAAAATCGCCAGCATACATGGTCTGTTAATACATTATGTCTATTGATCAACTTACCCAAGAAGCTTTATCGCTACCTAACGATTTAAGACTTCAGCTTGTGGAAACACTGCTAGCTAGCTTTGAAGACGTCATAGACGATACTATTCAATCCGAATGGTTGTCAGAAGCCCAGAGACGACGCGATGAAATCCGTACTGGATCAATACAACCGATTGCTGGCGACGAAGCTTTAGCGCAGGTAAGAGAACTCTTAGGTTAATGAGATACTTTAGTTTGTTTTGATTGTTGTCTGATACTGGGATTCGCAACAAAGCTGATTAGAATAAGAGGCTAAGCCATTATGGATTATGACACCAACAAAGTTGATGACGCTGTGCTCGCTCTACTAGCACTGACTGTCCATCAAGAAAGTGAATTCGGCGCTCGTAGCTGGAAGGGGCACGATTGGGATGCGCTCAATCGTCTCTATGAAAAAGGAATGATCGGTGACCCCGTCTCGAAGGCCAAGTCAGTTGTGCTGACACCTGAAGGATTGGCAAAGAGCCGTGAACTATTTGCCACCCTATTTGCAAAGCAATAATTCGGTATTTGAGCATTCAAATCCGGTTTTATCATTACGGCTAAAACGCCAAATTGATGGCTGATGCTAATGTAGACGATGCATTGCCATGCACCTTACCAGACTTCTTTAGCTCACCATGTCAAAACGCAGAATAGAAAACCTACTTCGTAAAGCCCTCCTAGGTAACCGTCCCAGGAAGGTTAAAGAAAATTTAGGGCGTCAGTGCATCAATCTTCGCTAAATTGTGAATATGAGCGAAGACATCGAAATTGCAGGCATTAAGGTTCCAAAAGCGGACTGGGAGGCAACGCCACCCAGCATCCAAGCGTTAGTCAGGGTGTTGGAGGAGCGCTTAGCTCAACAGAATGAGCGCTTAATTGAGCAGAGTGACCAGTTGGCTAAGCTGAATGAGCGACTTACCGATCTAGAAGAACGT
>JBCCJR010000086.1:0-15424 GCA_039045805.1 Cyanobacteria bacterium P01_C01_bin.118 | reverse complement strand
TGGGGGATAGTCATGCCTGCGTCAACTTGCTTTAACCAATTTTGTGCCTGGTTCCCTTCCCTCACAATTTGTTTGATCGGTGTTAAGAAGCAAGCGATGCCATGGGCTTTAGCAATGGGTAAAACTTCGTTGTAGATCTGCATGATCCAGTCAGATGCGGCCATAGGGGAACCGTCATACCAGTGACGTAACTGTGCTTCTAAGCTGTTTTTTGCCACTAGACGTTCATTGTCCCGAATGATGGCCAATAGATCCTGCTGGCGACTGTGACTTGGCAGTTGACTGGTTACTAGAGGATCTAAGGTCGGGTCTTGTTGGAGTTGTAGGAGCCTGGCTTCAAGAAGAGCCGTAATAGCTAGCAGATGAATTGGATCGGTGACTAAATCCGAAATTCTTACCTCAAGTCGATTGAGTTTGTAGGGACGACAGTCTCCATTGGGTCGTACGGAATTCCAGAGATGACGTACATTTTGCATGGTGCCTAGCTGGAGCTGAGTTTCTGTCCATTGAATAAAATGCTTGTGACTCTCAAATAGGGGAACTTCCTGGGGGGTTTGAGGAAACACATGCCAGCGTGTGGAGTGATAGCCCGTAATCTGCTTATCAAGAAATGGAGATGATGCACTAAGTGCCAGGATTAGGGGAGCTTCAGCCCTGATCAATCGACAAGCCCGCATCAATACTTCTGGATCACTGATGCCCAGATTAATGTGAATACTGGCGGTGACAACATCAGTGCCGTAGGTGTTTTCGATATAAGCGTGATAAGGATTCTGAGGATCGGATCGATAAAAAACTCTGCTATCGCCGGTAGATAAGGTACTACCTGGAATTAGGGTAAAACGCGGATCAAGATTGTTTAGGAACTGTCTCAAGCGACGGCGAGGGCTGACCAGTTCACACAATAGTTGTTCGTAATGCTGAAGCGGTGGCGTGGTGTATTCGACGTTGCGGCTGTCTGGTTCTCGCACAAAACCACTAAGGGATTTAGTGATTTGGTCGGACATGCCGATGATGTCTCCATTGGTATGTCCAGTGTAAATTTCGACTTCAAACCCTTTTGACAGCAGCACGGTGTTACTCCAAGGTCAGCAGCTAGCAATACCTGTCCATCTTAAAGGCTGAGGTGTTGACTGGAGCTGTGTTTGATTAAAGGTTTTGGACTACTGGAACACGATGGGTTGCATGAGAACTGTGGATAGGTTCATGTGATTGTCCAGTCTGGAGTTCTGGCCTCAGGTCAAGCAGATTAATGATCGCAATTGAATGGGACAGGGCCGTTGCTGTGATGTAGCCACCGGATCAGTTTTAGGGGTCTGATTTTATATCTATATATATGGGTTAAGTTTTCGGTATTGATGCTATTAGTGTTGTAATTACAGACATTAGATGGGGTCTAAACTGTACTTGATGGGTGCAGTTCTTGGCACTCGGGCACTCTAGGGAAACCAAATCCGTCTACGAGAACCAGTGTGAGGATCTTTTTCTTTGACGAATGCAATTCTCCCAGGTAGATGGGTTAAGCTACTAGGAATACATACCTAGTTATCTGCTGTTTTATAAGTTTGGTGACTGTGACTCAGGACGCTCTAGCTTTTACCCTTAATAACGTGACGGATGATGACTCGGTTATCCAGTTGACATCTGCTGACTGTAATCACGTGAATATTAAGACTGAGAGGCTGGCTCCTCGTCAGCGTCAGATAGTTGCATCAGTGGCTGTTCCTCGTTCTTTGGAACAGGTTTGGGAAATTTTAACTGATTATGAACGACTGGCAGACTTTGTCCCAAACTTGACCAAGAGTCGGTTGTTGACCTGCCCAGGGGGCGGTATCCGATTGGAGCAAATTGGTGCTCAATGCTTTTTGAATTTCAAGTTTTGTGCACGCGTTATTTTGGATATGACTGAGAGCTTTCCTCAAGAGATTGGGTTCTCGATGGTAGAAGGAGACTTTAAAAAGTTTATGGGCAAATGGTCGTTGCAACCGGCTATGTTAGGAGAGCAGACTGCTACGTTGCTGTCCTATGAACTGGTTGTTCAACCACCGTTGGCAATGCCTATACAGCTGATTGAGCATCATATTTGTCATAACCTGACTCAAAATTTACTGGCTATTTGCGCTCGCACCACAGAACAATTTGCCTAGTTGATCCAATTAGAACCAACACTCTATAAAATTTACCCGTCGATTCAAGAAATCGACGGGTAAATTTTATAAGAGCTAGACAGTCATAGATGAAGATTATTTTTGAGTCAGGATGCACTGCCGCTTGGGAATCCTTAATTTTGCATCGCTTTGAGCTAAGTGAAGCTCTTTAGGGCTAGGGGGCTTTAACCGACCCGATGCAGCGTAGTACGCAAGCACAAAGAATTCACGGAAAATATGGTCACGCCATAGCGAAAAATCAGCTTTTACAGGGTGAGGAATAACTTCAAAACCAAAACTACGAAAAATCAAGGTAGCGCGAGCAATGTGTAAATCATCTGTGATCAACAAGATAGTTGGCTTTTCTGCAGCCAATCTTTGCTTAGGCATCAGCATTGCAGAATAAAACGCATTTTCCCAAGTGCTGCGAGAACAGCTTTCACCGCTGATATGAATGGGGGGAATGCCTTTGTCGGTAGCTACATCAATAATGATAGGTGCATCTAAAATGCCACTGATAAAAATGTGGGGAGCCTGACCGTTCTGCCACAGTTTGATCGCTTCATCCGTTCTCGCTTGGGTTTGGTTGGGACCACGACCCAAGACCACAATGGCATCGGCAGCAGCGTTGGGTCGGGGGCGCGCCACGATGACTTGCAGAGATTTATTCACCCACCATGGAGACAGACTAAGGATGGCTACTGTCCCAGCAAGCCATCGTAGAACTCGATTTCTTTTTTGAGGCCGATTTTTTTGAAGCGTAAAAATATGTTGGCAAGTTTGACATTGATAAGCTCGACTCTGTTTCATATAAGCGCCATGTTTAATCACTGAAGGACTGGCGCAATTGGGACAATGCATTAACCATTAAGAGGAGCTACAGCATGTCCATCATAATAATTATTAATTTGTTGCATATGTGTACAAAGCAAAAAAATAAGCGCTACTAGTAAAGTTTCTAGCAACGCTCATTTTTTCGATACCCCCAGGGGAATTCGAATCCCCGTCGCCTCCGTGAAAGGGAGGTGTCCTAGGCCTCTAGACGATGGGGGCAAGTGATTTGCCTTGGTATCTTGCCCTTGGCCTTTATAAATATACAAATCCTAGGGAATTAATGTCAAATTTCTATGGTGAATTTTTTTAGATGCGTTGTCTGGAGGCTGAGGTTACAAACCTGGAGCTAAACAAATTTGCTGCAGTTGCGGAGGCGTATGAGCTGTCGCCTCATTTCTGGAGATGCTTCGAGAGCCTGAATTTCGTGAATTTTGATTTGAGACTCTAGGGATTCCAGATATTCATCATCTCCATAGCTATAGGCATCCACTAAGGATTCAATGAGAGTACTGGTATCCCCTTCATCCATGGCAAGCTTATCTTCAATGATGCGAAACTTGAGACGCACCTCGCATTCATAGATGTTGACGTTTTCGTTTTGGGCGGATAAGTCAAAGGGCCTTCCCATATATTTCCTGAAGATAGAGGCGTGAGTTTAAAGGTCAAGCTTCGAAGCAATGATGCTGATATTTAACTGATATTTAAATAAAGCCCATGTTTTGTTAGTTTTTAACACTTATTAGATTTGATTAGAAGTGCATTTACTTGATAAGTAATCATTGATTTTTGATTGCTCCTCTATTGTATTTTATTTAAATCTTTTGATTTTTAATTGTCTGATAATTTGGGTCCTATGTATTCTATATCAGTAATTTAAGTCTTTTATTGATGTTTTATTTGATTGAATATCGTAGATGTATCAATAGACTTGAATTTAGATCTGACTGATTGGTTTTGTTTTGGTGTCGTCAAAATAATCTTTGATATATTGTCTAGGTTTTTAGGAGATATTTTTGATGTATTTATGCTCGATCAAATATTGCTTTGTGTGGCTTAAGCAGTATTTGTAAAACGGTATGCTAAGGGGGTAACCGAATGGACGATACGGTTTAGACGGTTAATATTTGATGATAGGCGAGAGACCTGGGAAGGCGTAAGATAGTATCGCCTGTTTAATACGGTATAAGTTTGCCGCTTCATTGTGTGAATCAGCCTGCCCCACCGAATTCCAGTATGGAGCCTTTGACTCGCACTCAGGTGCTAGTTGCGATCGCAGTCACTGCCTTAGTTTTATTTGTTATTGCGCGTCTGTGGTTACTTTTGACCTCGGTTGAGCAATGGCCCAGTAAATTTGGTCTATATCCCGTTGGTATTGGCCTGCTTTTAGGTTTAGGGATTACGCTTATTAGTGGCCTGCTGTATAGGATGTGGCCAAAATATCGCCAGAGCGCAGAAGTTTATCTGGACTACATCCTCACGCCCCTCGTACTGCCGGATGTCCTGTGGCTAGGGTTGCTGCCTGGTATCAGCGAGGAACTGCTTTTTCGCGGGATAATGTTGCCTGCATTGGGAGCAAACCTGATAGCTCTAGCGGTGTCTAGCCTATGTTTTGGTTTGCTGCATATGAGTGATCTGCGGCAATGGCCCTACATGCTGTGGGCTACTTGCGTTGGTGGACTCTTAGGATATAGCGCCCTGCTGAGTCACAATCTTTTAGTGCCTGTAGTGGCCCATGTTTTTACAAATATGGTTTCAAGCTTAGTGTGGAAATTAAAAGCTGCTAATCTAGCGGCACGTTAAAAGTTCCATTGACTGGTGTTTTCTTTTAAGTCGCAGCTGTTGACATCATCTGGTTTGCCTAATGTTGATCAAATTCTAGGGTTAGCAGTTTTTGACCCCATGGGACTGCCACGTGACTATTTCATTACTCCCCAGCACAAAGATACAGAGTGGATACAGCTCGTATTTCAATCTTTGGGCTTACAACAGTTAATAGATTCTGCCTTGGATTTACCTGGGGAGGGGCATATTCTATTGCGTACAAAAATTGGCAATATCGTAGTAGTTCGCTGTGATTGTGGCTATATAGCTCTGCTACTTAAACGCTCACTGCCCCAGGAACGACCCCAGATTGATAAGGATTGGATAGACTGGGTATGTGATTTTGAGGCCACTGTGGTGAGAACCCACGGAGACTTTAAAGCGGTTTAATGTCTAACATAGGTGAGCCGCCCATCCTGAATTTGGACCACAGGATGATTGGAGGCGCGCACTAATTGTTCGTCGTGGGTAGTAACGATGACCGTAATCCCAATCGAGTTTAGCTTTTCTAAGATTTTGATCACCTGACGGGAGTTATCACCATCCAGATTGCCTGTGGGTTCGTCGGCTAATAGTAGCGGTGGGGTACCAACCACGGCACGAGCAATACTGACCCGCTGCTGTTCACCACCGGAGAGCTGTTCTGGAAAACAATTAGACTTGTGCTGCAGACCCACCATGCGTAATGTGGGTCTGAGGCGGCGATTGATTTCTCGACGACTATAGCCTTGAGCCCATAGGACAAAAGATACATTCTCGGCCACGGTCCGCCTGGGGATAAGTTTGTAATCTTGAAATACAATGCCGATACGGCGACGCAGCATTGCCAATCGATTGCCCTTTAGCTTTGCCAGGTTTTGGTCGTCAACAATGATTTCTCCTGATGTTGCGCGCTCTTGACCATAAAGCAGCTTAAGGAGAGTCGATTTTCCTGCTCCGGACGGTCCAGTAACAAATAGAAAATCCCCTCTTTTAATCTGCAGGTTGAGGTTTCGCAAAGCCTTACTGCCGTTGTCGTAGGTTTTTTCTACACTAGTTAATGTGACCAGCGTCGACTGAGATCCAGCATCGGTCTTGGCGGTTTGAGGTGTTTTGGGAGTGGCTACTGGAGCTGTTTGAGCCCTGACATTGCGTCTTGCTTGAACTTGTTGGCGACGAGTATAACGAGTTTTAGGCGGAGAAGGCACAGCAGATGTCATAAGGGGGCATGTTGACAGAGCGGAGACATAATCAGGCGTGGGCAGCTGATTTTTGTCTCTGTACAAGGATATAGGTAATGGGACAAATGTCTAGATCCTTGACAAATTGTTATGTTATCTTGTGCCCTTTTGTGCAAAGCGTCAATGTCATTTATTGAGACTATAGTGCCAATCTAAATCAATGAGCGCTTTTCCAGCCTAGGTCATAGCTGATGGAGCGCATAACAAATTTAGGTAAAGCGAGCATTCGTCGCCAGCGCCATGGTTCCTGGTAAAGGCGATATAGCCATTCCAGATTGTTATTGCACATCCAGCGGGGAGCCCTTTGCTTTTTTCCGGCCCAGATGTCAAAGCTACCCCCCACGCCGATCCAGATGGTGTTGGGACATAGCTGTCGGTGGTCTGCAATCCACAGCTCCTGGCGAGGGACACCCAAACCTACAAAAACGATGCTAGGTTTTAAGGATTGGAGCTGACTCTGAAAGGCCTGTTGCTCGTTTTCAGAGAGATATCCGTTGGTCGCGATCGCAACATTGAGATCGGGATACTGCTGTTGCCAGTGTTGCGCTGCTGTCGTGGCGAGGTCGTGGGCTCCGCCATAAAACACTACCGGTTCTGTGGGTTTGAGCTGCTGTAGAACATCCACTGCAAATTCAATGCCTGGATACCGCTGGATATTTTTCCGTTGAACCCATTGAAAGTAGAGCTTGATACCTGCACCATCTGGAATGACCAGGGTAGCATTTTGAATGATGGTTTGTAGCTTGTGATTGGTTTCAGCCTGAATACACATTTCGGCATTCAGGGTGACCACATGTCCCCCTTGACCGCTACGCATAGTTTCCATCAGCCAGCCTACATAGTCGGTACTGTGGTGTACCGGTAGACCCATAACAAACAGTTTTTGCAGTGGAGCAGGAATAACAGGCACGGCTGCAACGATTGAAAATACAATGCTTGGGCAGTAGTTTTAAGGACAATGCCACGTCATACCGCATATTGGTTGATTAGAGAATGGCAAGCCCTAGTCTGGCACCTTTAGAATTCTTCCTCTTCGTATTCGATTACTTTTTTCTTTTGAGGAATATTAAGGGGTTGAGCTTGATAGGGCTCTGCTTCAGGCACTGGCTGTTCCAGGGGCTGACGAGAAGTGTCCCCTAGTTCGAGCCGCTGTGGTGGGGCAACCTCCCGGCGGGGGGCTGGAGCTTCTTTCTTGATACCCGACGGTAGCTGGTTGCTGGCAGATGTAGGCATAATATAGCCGTCATCTTCTCGTTCCCAGGGAGCTGAGCCTAAGCCAAGACGCTCCAGTAATCCTACACTTATCTGCTTAAGCTTTTCCTCGGATCCTTCAAATACAATAATCCGATCGGGACCAGTGCTGACAATTTCTTCGACGGGTAATTCGTAGGAACTAATTACCTGGTCGGGGATTTGGGGTAAACCCATGGAGGCAATCACCAGGGACTGAAGCTTGCCGCTGACCACGTCAAATTTAAAGCCGCGGACACGGCCCAGACCTTCGCCAGACTCTGTGATCACCTCGCTTTTGACCAGATTGCTATAGCTGGCAACGCTAATGTCGTCTTCGATGACGGTGTCATCATCCACCAAAATTACATCGCCAATTTTTCGAATGCTGCTGAGCATCATGATTTGTTCAGGGCCAGACACCACCTTTGACAAAATATTGTCTCGTAGCCCCAAGGCAACGACTTCACATCGATCTATATCGACCCACAGCTGACTGACTACGCCCAGGCGACGGCCTGTGGAGCGTGTAATCACTTGGGTGCCAATCATGTCGGAACGCAGCCGACTTTGTTCAAAACTCATTGCTGGGGTCTACTTTTGGGATTTAGATGGTTGCCTTAACCGGAGGGTATGTTTCTTAACTCAAGGAAACATGCTTCCTCACATTACACCCTATCCCTTAATTTTTTGACAGTGTGTGAAACCGTATTGGCTGTGTAGGGGCGTTATCATCATGCTCCTACACGATCAGATTAACTATTACCCACCTGCGGTGGCGCGTTGTAAATTAATGCCCAATACCTGGGTGTAGGCCCCTCTAGCTTGGGTTACTCCGATGGTGCGTTCAGCGGATTCGATCATGGGACGACGTAGGCTAACTACGATGAACTGTGCCTGTTGGGCTTGGTGACGGATCATTTTTGAGAGCCGCTCAACGTTGGCACCGTCTAGAAACATGTCTACTTCGTCAAAGGCGTAGAACGGTGAGGGGCGGTAGCGTTGAAGAGCAAAGATAAAGCTTAATGCTGTGAGGGATTTTTCTCCCCCGGACATAGAAGCCAGACGCCTCACAGGTTTCCCCTTGGGGTGCGCCACCAGGTTGAGGCCGCCGTTAAAGGGATCAGCGGGGTCGTCTAGCTGGAGGTAGCCGTCACCGTCGGAGAGTTCTGCAAAAATAGCTTGGAAGTTAGTGTTAACGGCTTCAAAAGCTTCCTGGAAGGCGTGGCGACGCAAGGTGGTGAAGTTTTCAATGCGCAGTAGTAGCTCGGTGCGTTCGTCTTCTAATGTGGTGAGTTTGGTGGTGAGTTCTTCTAGACGCTCTTGAGTGCGTTCATATTCTTCTAGCGCTAGCATATTGACGGGTTCCATGGCTTCGAGCCGACGCTGGAGCGATTTGAGCTGTTTTTGTAGGGTTTCTAGGGTGAGGTCTTCGGGAATTTCTGGAAGGGGGTCCGGTAGCTCCGCCTGTTTGGTTTCAATATCAGTCTCCAGTGTACTGAGCTGCTGCTGCCGCTCATGTTGGGTTTCGCTAAGTTTTTGCTGTTGCCATTCGATCTGCTGTAGCTGATTGCGCTGATCGCGGAGCTGGTGTTCTTTGCGATCGCGCTCTGCTTTTTCCCCAGCCAGGGTTTTGTCTAATTCTGCAAGGGCGGCCTGGGTGGCAATAATCTCTTGTTTGAGAGCGGCCTGTTGTTTGTTGAGCTCGGTTTGCTGATTAATTTGGGTTTGTTGCTGCTGGCGGGCCTGATGGATCGTTTGCTGTCCCAACTGGATTTTTTCCTGTAGCCGCTGTCGTTGAGCATCTAGTTCATTTTGTCTTTGTTGGGCTGCTTGCAGAGCCTGCTGCCGTTCGGTGAGAGCAGCTTCTAGGGTGCGAACTTTATCCTGGGCCTGTTGCCATTCACTGTGGGTTTGCGATTCCTCTAGGGCGGTAAGTTCCTGCCGTTTTTGCTGTAGTGCTGTTTCCTGGGCCGGCAGGTCGGTTTCGAGTGCTTGTAATCGCTGCTGGGCGTTGGCAGATTCAGATTGATACTGTTGCTGCTGTTGGATTGCTTTGTCCAGGCGTTGCTGTAGCTGCTGATTTAGCTGCTGGGTTTGGGTGTTTTGCAGCTGCTGTTCTCGATAGCTTTGCCGGGCTTCGATCAGTTCCTTGGATTGGGTTTTGACGGTGGTATCGGCTGCGGCAATGGCGAGATCGCATCCCCTTACAATCCGTTCAATTTCCTGCAGTCTTTCCTTTAGGGCTTTGGCTTCAGCGGACTCTCCCGCCTCGACGGTGCCAAAATGCAGCCGCCCCTGGCGACGTAGACTGCCCCCGGTCATAGCACCGCTGCTCTCTAGCACTTCACCATCCAGGGTGACCATGCGAAACTTGCCCAGGTGGCGACGGGCGTCATTCAGTTGCTCAAATACTGCAGTGTTGCCAAAGACAAAGGCAAACACCTCGCGGTAGATGTCCTCACACTCGATCAGGTCTACTGCATAGTCAATAAACCCATCGGGACGTTCCCAGCGCCCTAGCTTTTGGCTGCGAGGGGCACGAATCGCATTGAGGGGTAAAAAAGTAGCCCGTCCGGCCCGCTGTCGTTTGAGAATTTCAATACCACGTGAAGCTACTCCGTCGTTGTCTACGACTAGATATCCTAGCCTTGCTCCAGCCGCAATTTCTAAGGCGGTTTGATACTTAGGTTCCACTCGACCCAGCTGAGCTACCAGACCACAGATGCCGGTCAATCCACTTTTGATTAAAACCTCGGTGGCCTGGGTGCCACGGGTTTCCTGTAAGGCCTGTTCTTGAGCTTCTAATTTGTCCAGCTCCCGTTGCTTGGCCCGTAGCTCTTGGAGCAATCGCTCTCGGGTTTCGCGCTGGACTTTGAGTTCTTGCTCTGCAGCAGCAACAGCCTGGGCCAGGGTTTGAATCGTGGTTTCGGCCTCAGAGAGATTGCCCCCTGCGCTAGCGGGGGCGGCAGCTAATTCAGTTTCTAATCCCTGGATAGTGGTGGCTTGGGTAGCAAGCTGGCTGTGTAGCTGATTTAGTCTTTCCTGGAGCCTGACTCGCTCTGCCCGTTGGGGGTCAAGGGTGCTAAGCAGGGCTTCGACTTCACGGCGGAGGGTTGTTTGGGTTTCAATCCAGGCTTGGGAGGCGGTTGCGATCGCGCTAGTGGCTTCTCGACTATCCTCCACAGCTTGCGCTGCTTGATTGCGGGCAGCTTGCAACTGAACGATGTCTGTCTCAGTGAGAGTGGTTAACCGTTGGCCTAAGTCGGAGAACTCCTGATTTTGCTGCTGTAACTCTATCTGGGTGGTTTGCAGCTTTGCCGCTAGCTCACGGGTAGATTGACCCAGGGCCTGCTCTTGACGCTCTAGCTGGCGGAGTTCCGCCTCCTGGGTAGCCAGCTTTGACTGCAGGGCTAAATGCTCATCTTCACCCAGGGCCTTGACCCTAGTATTAAGCTCATCTAACTCCTTGCTAGTGGTCTCGATCAGGGCTACTAACGCTGTCCGCTGCTGGGTTAGTTTTTCCCCCTGTTCTTTACCCTGAGCAATTTGGTCGGTCAGCTTCTGGGCCTGTTGCTGTTGCTGACGCCATTCTAAAACCGCCTGCCACTGAGTCTTTTCCTGGAGCGTAGCCTTAAGCTGTTTGTACTTTTCAGCTTTTTTACGGTCTTGATCTAAACGCTCTAGCTGGTCAATCAGTTCCCGCTCTACAATCCGAAAGCGTTCTTCACGCTCCCGCACCATATCTAGTTTGAGCTTTGCCTGGTCGATTTTTCGGTCAAATGAGGCCACCCCTGCCAGTTCATCAATGATTTCACGACGTTCCCGTCCCTTCATCGAGATAATGCTAGTGACGTCCCCTTGGAGGACGACATTATAGCCTTCGGGATAAATGCGAAACCGCTGAAGCTGTTCGTGTAGTTCGGTTAGGGTACAGGGTTGACCATTAATAAAATAGTTGGAGGTATAGGTACCTTGAGCGGTCACTCGCAAACGACGAGTAACGCTCCACTCCCTGGGTAGGGGGACGACATTATCCGGCGTTGGATGATTCGAAGCTGGTGTAGGTTCAGCTCCGTTACTGATGTCTGGATTATTTGTTTCTGGCTGTTCAGGCTCTACCGCTTCAATGTCAGTAGATAGTTCTGTGTCTGCTGCTGTTTCCTCCGCCATTGTTTGAACAGCCGGGGGAGCTGCTATTTCTGCACTACTGGCTGCTGCTTCAGGCTCTGGCGCAGAGAGAGCTGGACTTACCGATGTAGGGTCTGAGGCTACATCACTTTGTTCGTCTGCTACATGTTCTGAGTTCTGGAGATCGTTTGGTGTCTCTGGGTTTGGGGCTGCTGTGGCATCCTCGCTACTCTCGCGCAGTAGCTCTGCAGAAACATCACTAATATCAAATGTGGCCGTAACGCTAGCTTCTGACGTAGAGCGACGACTGGCATGATTCTGATTAACCAGATCCGGCAGACGTTCTGCCCGCATACCTTTGGAACTGGCTAGCCCTAAACAAAAAAGCAGGGCATCTAAAATGTTTGACTTGCCTGATCCATTGGGTCCCGAGATAACGGTAAACCCTGGTAATAGAGGAACCTGAGTTGTCCCTCCAAAAGACTTAAAGTGAGATAGTTCAACTCGCTTTACATGCACAAAGCAGCCGCACTCGAACTAGTGCGTACAAATGTACTTAAGTCATGGCAACTAAACTTCATTCTCAGTTAGGACTAATGGAAGTTAATCATTGCTGACAATCAAAAGCTTTATGCCGAATCGTGATCAGGTGAGAGCCATGGTAGTAAATAGCATGGCCTGATGAGCACTTTGGACGCAAACTATTTGTTTCGTCAGCCTTTAGTTTGCCAGATTTTGTTGAAAGCGCAAGCGGCCTTGGCCCAATCTGCCAAATTGATGCCGTGAATGCAAGCATCCTTAAGATAGTCGTAAAATAAAAATATGGAGAGAAGGGCTCTATTTGCCTGGTCTACCCTCAAATCAAGGGTGGCTTTAATTTATCTTCAATTATTTTTATATAGTGCCTTTACGCTAGTTCTGTGACCTCCAGTGTTTCTTCTCAACTATCTCAACCCGTTCTCTTGGGGTTTGACCCAGGACGTTATAAGTGTGGCTTAGCCATTGTTAGTTTGGAGCGCGCCCTTTGTCATCATGAGGTTGTGTCGGCAGAAAATGCTACTGACCGGATTGAAGCTTTGCGACAAACCTATCCGATTTCTTTGATTGTGATGGGTGATCAGACGGGGTCTAAGCTTTGGAAGCGTGAACTGTCGAGGCTTAAGGATGCGCCCAATGTAATTTTGGTGGATGAGCGATATAGCAGTTTGGAAGCGCGCGATCGCTACTGGGAAATGTTTCCCCCAAAAGGCATCAACCGCTTATTGCCACAGAGCTTACGCAGTATTCCTCGTTCTATTGATGACATTGTGGCTATCCTGCTGATCGAGCGGTATCTCAATAAGCTCACCGAGGTCGAGATATAAAAGCAGGGTCATCTGCTCATCCTAAAAGTTCAGGGCTGAACTTTGAAACATTAGCCAAGATAGAAAGAAATTAGTAATAAAAATAGCCAGTAGTGCAGTGACCACTGCTGTTGTAGTTGATTGTCCTACCCCCTTTGCCCCACCCGTAGTCGTTAAGCCCCAGCTAGAGCCAATAATCGCAATCAGGCTGCCAAACACTACAGATTTAATCATGGCGCTCACCAAGTCCCAAACACTCATAAATATCCGTGCCGAATCAAGAAAAACGGTTTGGGAAATATTAAACATAGTGGTTGTGATTAACAGCCCACCGGTCATACCTGTAATAAAAGACAGTATGGTTAGCAAAGGTAGCATTAACGCACAGGCGATTACCCGAGGCAGTACTAAGTAATCAACTGGATCGGTTTTAAGCAGCTGTAGGGCATCAATCTGCTCAGTCACCTGCATCGTTCCAATTTCGGCTGCAAACGCTGACCCAACTCTTCCTGCAATGATTACCGCTGTTAGTACCGGGGCCAATTCGCGCGCCAGCGTTAGCGCCAGCACTCCGCCGACGGCAGTGCTAGCACCAAAATTAATAAATTCACGGGTCACCTGAATCGTAAATACCATGCCCACAAAGCTGGCAGTTACCAACGTAATCAGCAACGATTCTGGACCCACAGCTGCCATTTGCTCAATGGTGTTGCGTCGATGCAAAGGGCGGGTTACAAGATGAACAATTACCTGGCCACCGAGGAAGATAGCAGCTATCAGCCGCTGTCCCCATTTTGTAAGGCTGGATGTGGAAAATGCGGCGGACAAAACGAGACTCCTGACTAAGTAGGGGCAGCTATGGGTAACCATTCTATTAGTTTTAGTTAGTTAAATCTTGAGTTAAGGTATCCCTCTAAATGCTCTGTAATTTTATGAAGATTTAAGATTTAACAAGTTGACGTTAGTAGGCGCACACTGTCCCTATCCTTGGGGTGGTGACTTATGCCCATTCAGTCCATAACGGCGGGAGGTAGAAATGGGCGCACAATTATTGAGCTCATTGATTTTAACGTTAGTAATTTGTTTTATTGTGCCTGCCGTTGGCTTGGGTGTGGTATTTGCGACGTTGGTGTTAGGGGCTTGGTCGCCCTTATCCACACTCAGTGAAATTGGTAAGGATTACCTGGTAACTTTTTTGCTCACCTTTGGTGCTGGGGACATCATTCACGGTGTTGTCATTATTTGTTTGACCGTCAGTATTGTGGGTGGTCTTTTTGATCTGTTTACGGTTTATAAGCATCTTTATCTAAACAAAACCTGGGAGCGGACAGGGTTTTTAGGATGACTTTGGTGTAAAACGGCTCGGTTCCGGCAGCCATAGACTTTGTTCCAGTGATTTCCCAGAGCATTCAATATATTGGTGACACAATATATTGAAAATTCTCTATGCTAGTAACGGTAATTCCGCAGAGGGGCTATGGGCGTGACTGGGTTGTTGAAGCCAAAAGTCAGACTGTTGTGTTTTTGTTTGTTGACACTGTCGCTCTGGCTAGGTTTGAGCCAACCTGCCTGGGCTCAAAGAGCTGCTGGAGTTGATGCGTTGTCTGAGGTAGCTGTTACGGCTGCCGCCAATACGAGTTCTGTGCAACCCTATTTAGACCGGGTAGCCAATGACATTAGCGAATTCACCCTTGATAATGGCATGAAGTTCATTGTGCTGGAGCGGCATCAGGCCCCAGTGGTATCGATGATGCTTTATGCCAAAGTGGGTGCTGTGAACGAGGAAGATGGCTATACAGGGGTAGCTCATTATTTAGAGCATCTGGCCTTTAAGGGCACCACCACTATCGGCACCACCGATTATGCAGCGGAAGCTCCTCTGCTCCAGGAAATGGATGCTGTATTTGATCAGCTGATGGCAGCTGAGAAAGCGAGTAATGAGCGGCAGGTAGCAGCACTACGGTCTCAGTTTGAGGCCCTGCAGGCTCAGGCGGCAACATATGTAGAGCAAAATAAGTTTGGTCAAATTATTGAACAATCTGGTGGCCGAGGTCTCAATGCAACCACCTCTGCTGATGCCACCCGTTATTTTTACAGTCTGCCTTCAAATAAATTAGAGCTGTGGATGTCTTTAGAGTCCGCCCGTTTTCTGGATCCAGTCTTTCGCGAATTTTACAAAGAGAAAGAAGTCATTCTGGAAGAGCGCCGGATGCGGGTAGATAATTCCCCCATTGGCCAAATTGTAGAGAAATTTCTAGAAGTTGCCTTTGACCAACATCCCTATCGTCGTCCAGTGATTGGCTATCAGGAGGATCTGCGCACGGCGACTCGCAAGAATATTGCAGAGTTTTTTGATGCTTACTATGGTCCCAGCAACTTGATCGCTGCAGTAGTGGGCGATGTCGATCCTGAGAATGTAAAGGTGCTGGCAGAAGCTTACTTTGGTCGTTATCAAGCCCGCAGTCTGCCGCCTGAGGTTATGATCCAGGAGCCTCCACAAACTGAAGCGAAGTCATTTGAGTTAATCTTGCCGAGTCAGCCCTGGTATTTGGAAGGGTTTCATCGTCCTGGTATCAATCATCCTGACCATGTGGTCTATTCCATGATCGAAAGTATTTTGGTCGGAGGGCGCACTGCCCGTATGTACCAGGACATGGTGGAGCAGTCCCAGGTAGCTCTCAATATTGGCAGTGCCAAT
>JBCCJR010000085.1:0-15447 GCA_039045805.1 Cyanobacteria bacterium P01_C01_bin.118 | reverse complement strand
TCTCAGCAAATTTCTCAAGTGGTTTCATTGATTAATGAGATTGCGATGAAGACTAACTTGCTGGCGGTCAACGCGAGTATTGAGGCAGCCCATGCCGGGGAAGAAGGTCAAGGCTTTGCTGTGGTAGCCAGTGAAGTTGGCCAGCTGGCGGAACAGTCAGCGGCAGCCACAAAAGAGATTGAGCAGATTGTCAAGAACATTCAGATGGGTACCCGAGACGTGGTAGAGGCGATGGAGCGGGGCACCAGCCAGGTAGTAGAAGGGACACAGCTGGTGCAGGAAACCAAGCAAGGGTTGGGGCAGATTGTGGATGTCTCGCGACAGATCGATGAACTTCTCCAGTCTATTTCTAAAGCAACGGTATCCCAGGCTGAAACGTCTCAGACAGTGACGCAGCTGATGCAGCAAATTACCCATGCCTCTAAACGCACGTCAGACTCTTCTCGCCAGGTGGCAGGCACCCTGCAAAATACGGTGGAAGTTGCCCGTGAACTAGAATCTGCGGTGGGTCAGTTCAAGGTGAAAACAGAAGCCTAAGCAATTGCTTTTTGGGGGGCTGTCACCATCGGGCCAGCTCCCTAAAAAGCAATAATCCGTGATGACCTTTCTACTTTCTATCTTATTAGTTCTGCTCTATTAACTTAAAACCATGGCAAATACAGCAGATCGTGAGGTCTGGCTCAACTTTTTAGATGAAGTTGATGAATATCTCAATACTATTGAATCAGTTTTAATTGGGATTGCTGAAACGGGTGTGGATCCTCAACAAATGGATGCAGCTCTACGGGCGGCCCACACGATCAAGGGGATCGGCTCAATGATTGAGTGTCCCTCGATGAGTCAGCTGGCCCATCGGTTTGAGGATTCCTTGAAAATTGTCAAGGTCCGCAGAAGCTCTGTGCAGTTAGATACAGCTCTGGAAATATTGTTGTTACAGGGTCTGGATAGCGTCCGTCAGATTAGCACCCTGCATCGTCAAGGGTCTTCTATAACTGAGTCCTGGCTCAGTGCCAATGCCTATCCTCGGTTTGATAAACTCCATAGTCGATTGGGAGATATTCAACCCAGTGAAGAACTGGCACTATTAGCTGAAGAGTCTGAAGATAACACCGCTGTTATTATGTTTGGCACTGAAGTGGAGGTGTTGCTGGAGCGTTTGCAGTCAATCTTAGATTTGCCGGAATCTCCCTGTCTGCGAGAAGAGCTGGAAATGATGGTGGAGGAACTCCACGATCTGGGTAAAATGCTCCAGCTTGATCGGTTTATTAGTTTGTGTGAGTCCATTTATCAATATTTGATAGTGGCGTCCCCAGAACATATTGAACCCCTGGCCCAGCAATCTTTAGAAATTTGGCAGCGATCGCAAGCTTTAGTGCTGGTGGGGCAGCTGGATAAA
Organism: Cyanobacteria bacterium P01_C01_bin.118; assembly: GCA_039045805.1. Classification (GTDB taxonomy): domain Bacteria; phylum Cyanobacteriota; class Cyanobacteriia; order Phormidesmidales; family Phormidesmidaceae; genus Leptothoe. Next base: position 14,051 of record JBCCJR010000085.1, on the reverse strand, counting down.
CTCCCTACGGAGTTGGTATTTAGCCCTAGTTCGGTGGAAGAGTTTAGCTTTGATATTGAGCGGCAGGACAGCGATATTTTAGAGGCCATTAGCTCATCTCCATTCTTTACGGAGGACGGGTCTGATGTGGAGCCGCCTGATGAGGCTTTCTCCGCACAGGACATTGCTGATGAAGACACCCTTGAGCCAGAGCTCGTGGATTTTGAACCGGTGGAAGCCGTTGAACCCACGGCCTCAGAAGTATCTGACACCCCAGACGTACCGGCCTCAGACGTACCTGTTTCAGATATTTCGGATATCCCAGACATTTCTGATACTCCAGACATTTCTGAACTAGAAACCCTGGAATTAGAAACTGAGGTCGATGCTGTCATCAGTGACAACAGCGCCACTGTCATGGGTGAGGGGCTGTTTAGTGAGTCCATTGAAACTGTTAATGGGGACTTTGTTGAGTCTTCAGACGATTTTATTGATACGGTTACTGATATTACTAACGCTATCCTCAAGGAGACGGCGGCCCTTGGTCATCAGCTGGACGAGGCTGCTCCGATGGAGGATGTGAAGGAGGAGGTCGCGGAGGTCGCGGAGGTCGAGAGGGTAGAAGAAGAGGATGCGATCGCAGATTCTGCCGAGAACACCGCCGTCAATCCCTTAAACGAGATTGACCTAGCCGAGCTGGAAGCCGCCATCGAAAACTTTGATCCCGACAGTTTTCAGTTTTATCCTCCCGTCTCTGCAAAAACTGAACCATTTTCTGCAACCGATAACGGGCCTCAGGGTGTCGCTGACGAAGACATCGTTTTAGAACCAGAACCTCAAATTCATCAATCTGCATCATTTTCTGATGGTCGCACCAAAGCAGAAGTAGAAGAATTTGAGGAACTCTTTGTTGAACCCGTCGAAGCCTCGACTAACAGCGCCCAGAAGCTGTCAGAAAATACCGTTCGAGTTCCCCTTAAGCTGTTAACTCAGCTCAATGACCTGTTTGGAGAACTCATTATCCAGCGCAACACCATGAACTCACGCCTGGATCAAATGGAGGACTTAATCACTTTGTTCTCCAAACGGATGGTAAATCTGGAAGTCACTAATACAGAACTGCAGGCATTTTGCAATCAGATGGCGGTGGACACCTCCGTGCCCGTCTTAAATGGCACCAATGGATCTGCAGCTAACCACGACGCAGGCCCTGCCAGAAATTCAATTGCGCTTTCAGGCACCGTGGCCACCCTAGAACAAGCCTTTGACACGTTAGAGCTAGATCGCTATAGCGAGCTCCATCTGCTATCTCAAGATCAGCGAGAAACTCTGGTACAGCTGCGGGAGGTAACCAGCGATGTCAAACTCAACGTGCGGGAAGTCAAACAGGCCTCCAGCAATTTAAACCGCACCGCCAAAGCTCTGCAAGTCAACGTGACCCGAGCCAGGATGCTCCCACTATCAGATGTTGTTGAGCGTTTCCCCAGAACCGTTAGGGATTTATCGCTCGAATATGGCAAAACCGTTGACCTCAAGATTTCCGGTGGTGGCACCCTGATTGACCGCTTTGTTGCCGTCCAGCTGCGCGATCCGTTGATGCACCTGCTGCGCAATGCCTTTGACCATGGCATCGAGGATCCCGACACCCGCCAGGCCCAGGGCAAACCTCCCCAAGGCACCATCGAAATTAAAGCCGTTCACCGGGGGAGTCAAACCTTGATTTCCATCAGTGACGACGGGACCGGCATTAATCTCACTAAAATTCGAGCCCGTGCCCGTCAAATGGGTCTGACAGACGAGATCCTCGACAGCATGAGTCAAAGTGAACTGCTAGGCATGATTTTTGAACCCGGATTTAGTACCGCCACTCAGGTCACTAACCTATCCGGTCGCGGCATTGGTATGGATGTTGTCCGTACCAACCTCGAACAGATCCGTAGTGAAGTCAAAGTTGACACTCAGCCGGGGTTAGGCACCACATTTACCATCAGCGTACCCTTTACCCTCTCCATTATGCGTGTACTGCTAGTGGAAAGTGGCGGTATGCGTCTGGCATTTCCCACCAATGGCATTGAGGAAATGATTCGTCTCAGTACTGTCCAGGTATTTGACTCACCGGAACAAAAAGTGATCAACTGGGACGGCTTGACCGTGCCGCTGATTCACCTTGACCAGTGGCTCAAGTTCCAATGTCCTCGACGGTCGCCCGCCACAGAAAATGCCCCCATTATCAACGAGCCCTCGGTATTAATTATCGGTCGAGACGATCAACTCAGCGGTATCCATATCGAGCGCTTTTGGGGAGAGCGCGAGGTGGTTATTCGCCAGGTGGAAAACGTCATCAACCTACCCCCAGGCTTTAACGGATGCACCATCCTAGAAGATGGCCATGTTGTCCCCCTGGCCGATCCCACTCAACTGCTTGATTGGATTGATAACGACGATGTGAAAGAGACCATCAGCCACAATCCCCTCCGCTGGCAACAGCTGCTGCAATCTGGCCCCGAGCAGGAAGCCCATCAACCGCTAGCCCTGCCCCAAGCTCAGCAAACCAACATCCTGGTAGTGGATGACTCTATTAATATGCGCCAGCTTTTAAGAACCACACTAGAACAAGCAGGCTATGGCGTAGAACAAGGCAAAGATGGTCAAGATGCCGTTGATCAATTAAGCAGCGGACTCTCCGTTGACGCCATTGTCTGTGATATCGAAATGCCTCGACTCGATGGTTACGGAGTATTGGCAGAGATCAAGGCTGACGCAATGCTCAAACATCTACCCATAATCATGCTCACGTCTCGCGGTAGCGACAAACACCGTCAGTTGGCAATGCGTTTAGGCGCAGAAGCGTACATCACTAAACCTTATCAGGACCATGAGCTGCTGCAAATGTTGGAGCAGGTCCTTCAACAGCAACCCCTTACAGCCCAATAACTCTCCATGGCTACTCTATCTAACCTAAAATCTCGACGCCTGAAATCCCATAAAGGTGAAACAACTCAGCAGATCATTATTTTTCCCATCGACCATGAATGGTTTGCCTTGCCAATTTTTGCCGTCAAAAAAGTGGTTACCCAAAACGATATTTCCGGAAACTATTACCATTCGGGGAATGGCCTCACCGTTTATGAAGGTAAAGAGCTGCTGGTAGTTGATATCAGCCATCGAGTCTTTGGCCAAATCAGCAAACCGACCCCCTCCATTGACAGCCCAACGCCCAATGACTATCTGCTAATCATTCAAAATCGTCAGCAGGAACTGGTTGGGTTGCCGATCCGGTTATCGCCCAGTGTGCGAAAGGTCGCAGAGTCGGCTATCGTCCCCTTGCCGGCTAACTATGCCGCCAGAGTCAATATTCAGTGTGTTAGCGGACTCATCATCCAATCCGAAAATGCTCCCATACTCTTTCTCCTAAATCCAGAGCAGCTGTTACAGTCTCAACCACTGTTACCGCCCACAGCCTAACCATCAAATAACCGAGCGCTTTAAATAATAAGGTGTGAAAAAATCTACAGTATCATCACCTGATTTAAGTGGGTATATAAATATACCCATTCCAGAAAAACACACCTAAATGACATTCTAAAAGAGTTTACTGAGAATTTATTTGTCAATAAAAAATAAACTCTTTTATTGACCTGAGACTCTCTAAGTATTGCCAAATATAGCCATTGGCTAATATTTGGAATCTGCAAGTATGTATCATAAAAGACAGTATGATCCATCCATGGAGCCTAGTTTAAAGAGGAATTTAAGAATAAATAAATAGATGCTAAGATACCGGCAATAGTTCCTTGGCCTTTAATGGCATAGATGTTTTTTGAGCTTTGGGTCTGCAGCACTGACTAATTATTTAGCCATTTGTTGCCTATGTTATTTCTGCCTGGAGGACTTACGAGCGGCTATAAAGGTATCTGTTAAGTAGCTTTAGCTTCGCCAGATATTCTCAATGTTTTCGCCCAAATTTTCTGTTGATATGCAAGTGCTTTTTAAACCCGGACTGTATTTCTCATAATACTTGTCAAAGTGTCAAGCACCCTGTCTAGAAAGTTGTTTTGTCTGAGAATTTGCCAAGAAACATTGTTTGATCAGGAGAAATGTCTGATATATTAAGTTTTATTCCTGTACTATCAGTATGATTCCTGAGTCACGTTTAAAGCAGCAGTTAGATTCATGTAGTTCAACACTTCTGGTGGATTTAGAAAGCTTTCCTAATAGAAACAATGATATAGAGGATGGTTGCTGCTGAGATGCTTGGCATGGATGACATGCGGGCATCAAAAGTATTCAAAGATTAGCCTTGATAACAGATTTAGAAACAAGCTTTTTAAGGGCGTTTTTGACCTTGGGTATGAATGCCTGAGGGGCTGTTGACCCTAATCCTGTGTGTTTCGCTATATCTGAATGAAAGCTTTTGTAAGTATTGATCCCTGATTATTAGGAGATTGCGTCTATGACTCAAGTAACTGGTGCTCAGCAACGCCCCACGCCCGTTTTAATGATTCCCATTAGACGATGTGGTAGTCACGCATTGCGATTGCGATTAAATGCAAGTCCGGACTTTTATTCTCCTTATCCCATGCATATCGTGGATTTTATGCCACTTGTGCCCGCCTATGGAGACCTCTCGGTTGACTGGAATTATTTTCAGATGGCCATTGATCTGGTTGGTTTGCAGAATGCAACCATGGTGAAATGGGATGGGGTGGCCCTTGACCCTGTCGGTGTTTTTGAGGCAATCAAGGATAAAGCCCGCAGCGTCCATATGATTGCCTGGGAAATGCTGTTTCAGGCAGGCAATCAAAATCAAGCCAAAGTTGTTATGGATAAGTCTCTGGATAACATCCACTACGCCTCAGATCTTGTTTCTCTGCTTGACGATATGCTGTTTTTGAATGTCGTTCGAGATCCAAGAGCTCAGATTTGTAGTATCAACCGAGCGATTATTCATGACTTTGATCCGCTGTTGAATAGTTTTACCTGGGTGAAGGCTCACAAAGCTGCTAAAGCCCTGGCTGAAAAGCATCCTGAGCGAGTGTTGACAATCCGATACGAAGACTTTTTAATGAGTCAGGAAGCTGTCCTTCGTAAAGTTTGTGAGTTTTTTGGTATTGATTTCTTGCCAACAATGTTGGATGTTTCTTCATCCCATGAGGCTCAAAGCATTGCCGGTCGATCAGCCCTATGGGAGAACAATTGTTTTGCCCCCATCGCGGCCAATATCGACAAGTTTAAAAAATCATTGACCATGGAGGAGATTGAAATTATTGAAACAGTCACAAAGGACTACATGGACCTTTATGGCTATGGTCAAATGACCTCAGCGTCTGCGAATATCACTGATGAGTTGATGGCTGCTGCCGAAAAGCGCAGTGCCCTAAATAAGGGTAAAGCCTGGATGGAACTGAAGGACGTGGATCCTCAGGATTATCAACTCAGACAGTTCCGAGCTGACTATCTTGGCATGCTAAAACAGCGATTGACCAGCCAGTCACCCAAGGAAACTCAGCATAACAAGTTACAGACGGTTGCTTAATAGACGAAAGAGGAAATAACCATGGTTCAAGCTCCAATTAAGCCGTCAAGTCTGAACATTAAGGCGCTCCAGGAAAAATATGTCGAAAAGTCTCCTATGCAGATTCTTGAATTTGCGTTGGGTCAGTTTGACAATATTTCAATTTCTTTTAGTGGTGCCGAAGATGTTATCCTTATTGACATGGCTGCTAAAATCCGGAATGATATCAAGGTTTTTACCATTGATACCGGTCGTCTTCACAAAGAAACCTATCAGTTTCTAGAGAAGGTGAGGGATAAATATAATCTTGAAGTTGAAGTTCTCTTCCCAGATGCTCGAAAGGTTGAGGCTCTAGTACGGGAAAAGGGAATGTTCAGTTTCTACAAGGATGGCCATAAAGAATGTTGTGCTGTCCGTAAGGTAGATTCTCTCCGTCGCAAGTTGGCGACAGTGGATGCTTGGATTACGGGTCAACGCAAAGACCAAAGTCCTGATACTCGATCGAGTATTCCTGTCATTCAATCCGACACCTTTTTTGCTGCACCAGATAGCTCACTAGTCAAGTTTAATCCTTTGGCTAACTGGAGTTCGACCCAGGTTTGGAAGTATATTCGTTTTAACAAGGTGCCCTATAACGAGTTACACCAAAGAGGATTTGTCAGCATTGGCTGTGAACCCTGCACTGTAGCTGTTTTACCCAGTCAACATGAACGAGAAGGTCGATGGTGGTGGGAGCAAAGTGATGAGAAAGAGTGCGGATTTCACTCTATTAACTCGGAAAAGTCTAATTGATCAGGAACTACTTTTGGTCGGTTCCTCGTGCTTTAAGACATCGGGGGGTGCTCATAAAGTCTGATTTTTTAATTGGATATGGCTTAATACATCAACATCAGGACGCATTGAACGATGAATATTACAATGGTCAAGAAAGTGAAAGCTGACGGCAATCCGTGTCGGAAGTCGGCCAGCGTACTTTCAGAGCTAGAAACCCTGGGTTTTTTGTCCTCTATTGGCAAAGTTATCGATGCCGATGAGCGCAATCCCCAGAGTGAGGGGTTTGCCCTTGCGCTGCAGTACAGTGTGGAGGCCGCTCCGTTTTTTATCGTTGAACAAGAGGACGGTTCTAAAGCTGTTTACACAGCCTATAGCCGTTTCCTGAAGGATGTGTTTGACCACGAAATTTCTGAGACTAAGCAAGCGCTCGAAATTTTGAGCCAGAATCCTGATCTAGATTTTATCTAGGTTATGGCAGCTAAAGGCTTTGAGCCGTTTTAAACAGTTGCTTGATCATCGGCTAATTGGGCATTGTTGATGTAGCGTAGTATATTTTTTCTGGAACATTAGTCGCTGGCTAAAGTCTCAAAAAAAAGTGCTGTTATTCAGCAATGCATCGTTTACTTGGCAACGTGCCGTTTGCTTGCTGACTTGTCTAATAAAACAAAAGCCCTAGTAGAGGTATGTTTATGTCTATTGGTTTAATTGAACCCCATGGTAAACAGTTAATTAATCGTTCCCTGGAGGGTAACGAGCGCCAGGATTTATTTGAGAAAGCCCATGCGCTACCCCGCATCACGCTGTCTACGCGCAATATTGCCGACCTACAGTGTATTGCTACGGGTATTTATAGTCCTCTAGAAGGCTTTGTAAACGAAGCTGACTATAATTCTATTGTTAACGACATGCGTCTGACCAATGGGTTGGCCTGGTCTATCCCGGTGACTCTGCAGATTCCTGAGTCAGAGGCGGAAAAGTGTCACGTAGATGGCCAGATTGCCCTGACTCACCCCAGCGGTGACATTCTGGCGGTAATGACTGTCGAGAGCAAGTTTATCCCTGACCAGGATCACGAAGCCCAGAAGGTCTACTTAACCACTGAGGACGCTCACCCCGGTGTTAAGGCCATGAAGGCAGAGGGTCCCGTTTATCTGGGTGGCCCCATTTCTTTGGTTAGCGATATTCCCTATGACAAGTTCCTGGAGTATCGTTTGAGCCCTGTGCAAACTCGTCTTGAGTTTGCTAACCGTGAGTGGAAGACCGTTGTGGCTTTCCAAACTCGTAACCCCATTCACCGAGCTCACGAGTACATTACTAAGACAGCCCTAGAGACTGTTGATGGCTTATTTATCAACCCCTTGGTGGGCATGACCAAGTCCGACGATATTCCGGCTGAGGTGCGGGTGAAGTGCTATGAGACCATTATGCGTCTCTACTATCCTACAGACCGCACACTGTTGGGCGTATTCCCTGCAGCGATGCGCTATGCCGGTCCTCGCGAGGCTATCATGCATGCGATCGCACGTCAGAACTACGGTTGCACTCACTTTATCGTTGGTCGTGACCACGCTGGTGTAGGCGACTACTACGGCACCTACGATGCTCAAGAGATGTTCGACGAGTTCAACTCCGATGAGCTGAAGATTCAGCCCGTCAAGTTTGAGCACGCGTTCTACTGCAAGCTGACTAAGGGTATGGCCACTGCTAAGACCAGCCCCAGTGCCAAGGAAGACCGGATTCACCTGTCTGGTACCAAGGTGCGTGCCATGCTGAGAGAAGGCAAGTGCCCTCCTCCCGAGTTCAGCCGTCCTGAAATCGCTCAGATTCTGGTGGACTCGATGCAGTCTCCTGCCCTCGTCTAGGACGCTCGTTTCATAACGACATAGGCGGCCAGGGATTGATTAAAAATCCCTGGCCGCTACTATATCTACTAACTGGAGCGCAAATTTTTGCGCTCCGCTTTGATTATCAGAGTGTTTCACAAATGGGTTTCGAAAGTTGGTTGCTGTTGGTTAGCAGTGGCGTAGTTACCGGTATGCTGGCCGGATTATTGGGCATCGGTGGGGGCGTCATTCTGGTACCACTGATGATTAGCCTGGGATATGCCCCCATTAAGGTCGTCGCCACTAGCAGCTTAGCCATCGCCATCACGGCCTTCTCCGGCAGCATTCAAAACTGGCGCATGGGGTATCTCGACATGACTCGAGTGCTATATCTGGGGGTGCCAGCTCTGCTTACCACTCAGCTGGGGGTGCGTATTGCCTCTCACATTCCCCCCTATACGCTGTTGATATTATTTGGTGTCTTTCTGCTGGCCAATATCTATCTGATTGACTGTCGCCGTCGCCTTGCTAAGGAGGATACAGGCTCCAAAACATCCATCAATTCACTCACATCAGAGTTGTTTGTAGGTGCAGTGGCCGGACTGCTCACCGGAGTCCTGGGAGTGGGTGGGGGCATTGTCATGATCACCCTGCAGATGCTGCTGCTGGGACGCTCCATCAAAGCCGCCATTCAAACCAGCTTAGGAGTGTTGGCCGGTGTGGCCCTGTCTGCCTGTATTATGCATGCCACCCGAGGAAATCTATTGCTGCTGCCCGGTTTAACCCTGGGGCTGGGCAGTGTGTTTGGCGTCCGACTCAGCGCTCGGTTTTTACCTAAGCTGCCGGAAACCACTGTCAAACTGATTTTTCGGGTGTTTTTGATGGTGATGTCGGCGTATGTTTTTTGGCAGGCTTATCAGTTATTTGCTGACACCGCCATAGCCCTACCCCTTGATTTTCGCCCCAATCAGGTCATGCTCTAATTACGGGTCAAATATTCACGCTACATTGATGGCTTAACTAAGCCCGTTGCCCAGCCCTCCCATAGGGAAACATAGCGACTATAATCGGGCAGCCAGTCCGCAAAATCACGGACTGATTATACGTTCGTCTACAATTATTCAAATTTTTGCCTATCTCGGATGTAGTTTTCATCCAATATCAGGCAAATTAAATTTAACCTTTATAAAACCAACTGCATATGCAGAAATCGAGGCAGTGGCTCTCCTGGGTTTTACCTGGGATTGTTTTCACAATCGGCATTGGCGTCAGTTTAGCGCTACAGACCCATACCAGGGATGGCGTATTTTTTAGTGGTGATGCCGGTTTAAAGGCCCTTCTGGCCCAACAGTTTAGTGCCGGTCAGTGGCGGGTTGCCCTCGATATTCCCCAGCCTACCTGGGTGCTCCAAGCCTGGCGACAGGGGCTGTATCCGTTTACCCCGCCCTATGCCTATGAGCAGCAGGGCAACTATTTTATTACCTTTCCATTTACCTTTCCTGCCATCACTGCGCCGTTTCATGCGTTGATGGGCTATCGGGGCCTATATGTGGTGCCGCTGGTGTCCCTGTGGGTGATCTGGTGGCGGTTTTGGGAAATCTGCCGGATCTGGCAGATCCGTTCCTCCATTACGGCCTTGAGCCTGGCGTTGGTGATTTTGGCCTCCCCCCTCACCCTTTACGGAGCCATGTATTGGGAACATACCCTGGCGGTGGCCCTGGCCTTTTGGGGGCTGTCAGGACTGTTGTTTCATGCCACCACCGAAGACTCCAGCGATCACATTAGCCTGAACGAGTCCCTGGTGGACGGTGTCTGTTTGGGGCTGGCGGTGTGGTTTCGCCCCGAATTTTTATGTTTGGTGGCTATTCTGATGGCGCTGATAGTGGCCAGCCATTTCTTTCCTGAAAAGCTGCCCAAACTTTTGCAGGTGACTCAATTTAATCGCCTCACCCTGGGAGTGGTGGTGGCCTTTGTGGGCTCCATGGTGGGCACTGTGATTGGCTTTTTTGGCATGAACCTGGTGATCTACGGTCACCCTCTGGGTATTCACTCCATCCAAATCGTGGAAGAATTCTCCCCAGGCCAGCAGATTGCCCAGGCCTGGGACAACTACCGTCAGCTGACACTGTCGCTGCTGCGGTATTTTCCAGCGGTAGTGTTGGGACTGGGACTGCCCTGGATGATGCGGGGCCGGGCCAAAACCGCCAGCCTGGTGCTGTTGATTATTGGCGTATTATTTGCGATCGCAGTTCCCCTGATCGTACCGCCGGGGGCCGGGGGCAAACAGTGGGGACCCAGGTTTTACCTAATTTTGATCCCCATTGTAGGGCTAATCATCGCCGCTGGTCTGCAGCAGGTTTCCCAAGTCAAGCGTCCCCGGTCCATCGCCCTGGTCGCCATTGGTTTGGTGATGGTGATGGGCTTCCACGGCAATATCGTCAACGGCGGTATGCTCAACTATCGCGATCGCCAGACCAACTCCACCTCGCTGCTGAGCAACTTTGAACCCATTGCCCCCGCCCTGGAAACCCTAGCCAACTATGACCAGCCCTGGGTCGCCGTTTCCCATCAGTATGTGGCCCAGGTGTTATGGCCCAGCATTCGGCTCAAAACCTTTTTTCGCACCGAAACAGAGAACGCCCTCACCGAGCTGGTTACCGCCTTGATCAAACAGGAAGAGTCATCGTTTCTATATATCTGCTATCCCCATGAACCCTGTCCTCTGCCTGAGCAGGGTCCCCTCAGGTTTAAGTATGAGCAGGCGAACGTGATCGTATCGTTTAAGCGGCTGGGTACGTTTGGTAAGTATCCGTTTTATCTCAGCTCCATTAAAACTGAGCAGTAGTCTAGACGCTATTCATGACTTAGGCCCCCAAACCCCCAATGCTGGGGGCTTTGACATTTATTGTCCGCTGTTTAAGGGGACTTTTCACCGGTGTAGCCTCTACTAAAAGTGTTTTGGAGCTGCTTTTCTAGAAACGTTATAGTGCTGGACGTGGTGCCTACAAATATAGGTAATGACCCATACCTCCGAGTTGGTGGGGGCTCCCCAGGGGCTTCTAAAGATTGCATCGATTCCTGTAAATCTCTCGTTTTCTCTGGTGATTCCCACCTATAACGAGGGTAAAAATGTCGGCAAGCTGGTGGCCCATCTGGTGTCGCTACTAGATGATGTGTTGCCGCAGCAGTATGAGCTGATTTTGGTGGATGATGATAGCCCTGACTGCACCTGGGAGATCGCACAGCAGCTGACGGTGAACTACCCTCAGCTACGGGTAATGCGGCGACAGCAAGAACGGGGGCTGTCCTCGGCGGTAATTCGCGGCTGGCAGGTGGCTGAGGGTGAGATTTTGGGTGTTATCGATGCGGATCTGCAGCATCCACCGGAGACGCTGCTTCAAATGGTACGCCAGGTGCAGGATGGGGCAGATCTGGCGGTGGCAAGCCGTCATGTTGAGGGCGGTGGCGTCAGTGACTGGAGTCTTGTGCGGCGGTTTTTATCGCGGGGGGCGCAGACGCTGGGGCTGCTGATTTTACCCAATGTGGTGGGTCGGGTAACGGATCCGATGAGTGGGTATTTTATGGTGCGCCGGAGTGCGATCTCAGGTCCCACCCTCAATCCGCTGGGCTATAAGATCCTGCTGGAGGTAATTGGTCGTGGTCGGGTGGGCACCATCGCCGAGGTGGGCTATGTGTTCCAGGAGCGGGAAGAGGGAGAAAGCAAGGTTACGTGGAAACAGTATGTTGAGTATTTAGGACATTTGGTGCGGTTGCGATCAGGGGGCCGCATTGCCCGCATTCGTCAGAAGTTTCCCATCGGTCGCTTTTTGCGATTTGGCATCGTCGGCCTTAGCGGTGTGTTTGTGGACATGATCGTTCTTTATTTATTGAGCGATCCGAGCACGCTGGCTTGGGGGTTGACTCGTAGCAAGATTGTTGCGGGTGAAGTGGCGATTTTAAATAATTTCCTATGGAATGATGCTTGGACCTTTGCGGATATTTCTCAGTCGCAGCGCGGAATGGGGGCACGGCTTAAGCGATTTTTGAAGTTTAATGCAGTTTGTCTGTCGGGGCTGGTGCTGAATGTGTTGTTGTTGAATTTGATCTTTAATGTAATCTTTGGACAACAGTATCGGTATTTGGCGAATTTAGTTGCGATCGTTGTTGTTACGGCATGGAATTTTTGGATGAATTTGAAGCTGAGTTGGCGAGTGACTCAGGTAAAGAAGAGGGATTAGTAAAAATGTTTTTGGCAAAGAAGCCACTAGCTATTTAGACCCCCAAAAACCCAATTCTGTCAGGATGAATTCGTTTACTAAAGGAATTTCTGAGATCAAGCAATCGTCAAATTAGCTAAAAGTTGTTCAGCCCCCTAATCCCATGTTTTAGGGGCTTTGAGTCTAGTTTTACCCAGGATTGGGTCTGACTTTTCCTGCTAAGTCTTATAACCACCAAATATCAATGATCTATAATCAGTTTTACTCTCAACAAGGTTGAACTATTGAGAATAACTTACGAACTTACAAGGGGTTCAGGTAGCGAAAATCTGCCCGATTTTTAGCTCCAAAAGATAACGGGAAAAGTCAGAGGATTGGGTGAGGCCAGGGAGCTTGGATAGCCTTCAAACTCTCTTGCAAAATCTCGTTTCAGAATTTTCTACTGACACCAAATTAGCCCTGTCAAGCCTGGGGGCGTTGAGCAACATTTCTTAATTCCAAGCATCATCTAAATTTTACATATAGCTCTTTTGATAAAGCTTCTGTAAAGCGTTCAAGGGTGCGTATCAGTCACAACATTTACTACCGAGGGTACTTCGCTAAATTTCTTGGACGCGGTCAACAGTTTAGACTAACTTTCAACAATCTTCTTATCCCCCCACTGAAGGTTTTTATGGTATCTATCAAGATTGCGAAAACAGCTTTTTCCTGGGTATTGCTAGGCATTGCCGCTCAGCCATTTTTATCATCGTCTGTTCAGGCAGCGTCCTTTGGCTTTGGCGAAACTGCCGTCGAGACTATCAATTATCTAGCTGAAAATTTGAAAGGTCGAAGTGTCGGCACCCAAAAGGAAGCCGAAACGGTTGACTATTTAGTGCAGCAACTCGAAGAGTTTGGTTACAATCCTACCTTGCAGTCCTTTACCTATGAATGGCAAGGTGAGACACTCACTTCTTATAATATTTTGGCTGAGCGCACTGGCACCTCTGGTCAGCAAATCTTGTTAGGGGCTCACTACGACAATGACCCCAGCAGCGCTACGCTAGATCGTACCAATCTTGAGGCCGTTAATGATAATGCTTCAGGTGTCGGCGTTTTGCTAGAACTAGCGCAGCGTCTGGAACCAGAAACTAATAACACGATCAAATTTATTTTCTTTGGAGCTGAAGAAATTGGATTAATTGGTTCAAGATTTTATGCTGATAACCTGAGCGAGCAAGAGATTGACGATACGTTGCTAATGGTCAACCTCGATAGCTTGGTGGTAGGCGATAAGATGTACTTCAATGCGGGGCGAGGAGCCACCGAGAACCCCTCATGGTTTAGATATCGAGATCTCGCCCTGGAAATTGCCGCCGAAAATGATATTGCAGCGGAAACTAATCCAGGGTTCAATGCTTTCTATCCAAAGGGTACTGGCTGCTGTAGTGATTTAGAATCGTTTGACTTTTTGATGCCCGTGTTGGCCGCTGAGGCGACAAACTGGGATATTGGCGAACAAGATGGCTTTACTCAGACATCTGATCCTCGGGTACCTAATGGACGCACCTGGCATGACCCGGCCACTGATAATCGAGAGTTTATCAATGCGATTTTCCCTGGCTTGATTGAGGAACGCACGCGAAATTACACGCTAATTTTTGATGAATTTATTGATCGAGTAGATGCCGAATCGGTACCAGAGCCGATGAGTCTGTTGGGGTTTGCGGCTTTGGGGGGCGGTGGCTTGTTACTCAAGCGACG
>JBCCJR010000084.1:0-15710 GCA_039045805.1 Cyanobacteria bacterium P01_C01_bin.118 | reverse complement strand
GTTCTTGAACACTGCTTTGCTGCTGTTTGAGCTGGCCTTCCAAAGCTTTAGCGGTTTCTAAATAACTCTGCCTGCGGTTCAATGCTTCACGCGCCAAGAGTTCGTTGCCTTTTTGTAAGGCACTCTGAGCACGGTTATAGAATTCACGGGCCTGGTTATGGGCCTGGTCGTACTGGCGTTCGCTACGTTTTTGGGTGGCGATCGCAACCGCTACAGCCTGACGCAGCTGCAGTAAATTTTCCTGCATATCGGCAGCAGTTTGCTCCAGCAGCTTCTCTGGATCTTCAGCTCCGTTGAGGGTGTTATTGAGGCTATTGCGAACTACCCGAAAGAAGCGATCTAGCAATCCCATTGGTTGGTCTGATATCAGTTGTCCTAGTTATATACACACTGGCTCCTTTAGCATAACAGGGCTATTCGTTCGTAGGGCCAAAAAGCTCGACGACAGCGCCTTGCTGTGTCAAAGCTGCTACTTGATCCTCTGCCTGGGCCTGATTGTCAAAGGCCGCTAACTGAATACGGGCTCCTGCGTTGAAATTACGTACGAAGGCATCGGGGACTAGCTCCCGTGCTTTGTTCAGCGAAGCATCTCCAGTGTAAGCAGAGACAACGTAAAAGTTTGAACCTGCTGCCGGGGTAGTGGCAGGCGTTGGCGCTGCTGCCGGAGCTGGCGCTGGAGGAGTAGTGGCGGCTGGAGCCGGAGTGCCAGGGGCAGCTGAGGAAGATAGAGCAGGCGACTGAGCGGGTTGGCCAACCGCAGGTGTTGTTGGTATCGGTGTTTGAGCTGGATTAGACACCGGCGGAAAAGGAGTGCTGTTGGGAGTATCAAGCTCCAGGGTGACCAGATCCTGCACGTCATCAAGGTCTTTAAATTCCTGAGTGGAAAGATCGGGGCCGGGAGGCTTATAGCCATCCACTGATGCATCACTTGGATCAGCCGATGGTAAGGGAGATGCAGGCTCAGCAGGTGTGTCGGCAGTCTCTGTAAGTTCTATATCATCAGGTTCGCCAGCCGGCCAAAGTTGCGATCGCAAATTCTGCAACTGCGACGGATACGTAATAGCAAACCCCACACCAATTCCGCCCAGGAGTACCAACACTAAACCAGCCAGTTTGAGCAGACTATTATTCTTCCGCTCAGGAGAATAAGGCTCAGGAACTGACTCTGGCTCAGTTTGCTCCTCAGCAATACTTTTCAACAGCTCTTCAGAAGATTCCAGATATCCTTCTGTCGGCATATCGCTGACAGGCACTGGCAAAAGCTCTTCGTCCGTTTCAGCCCCCGATACCTCCTCCGTCGATGTATCCTGAACCATCATCTGTTCTAGTTCTGCTAATTCAGGATCCTCTTCAGGTTCAGACAGCTGTTGCTTAAGAAAAGGATTCGGCGGCGGCGGCGGTGGCGTAGCCGACTCGATGGGGACCGAATCTCCAGGGGTAGCCGGCACAGAAATTAAATCAATCGTTTTAAGCTGAGCGGTCCGACGAGGTGGCGGCGGTGGTGGCACCCGACCATGACGTTGACGCCGATAGCGCATCAACTCATCTTCAAGATTGACATTAAGATTTCTTAGGACATTTTCTAACTGCGGATCAATCTCAGTATCAGGCCCTGAAGCGGGTCGAGGTGGCATAGCAGCAGGTTTATTGTCTGGAGAAGAAGCCATCGGACATCGCTAGACTAGATAGGCAAACAGCGGTCAGTGGCCACTGATAGACCATACGTTAGCACGTTACCCAAAAGAGGTTGCTGCTAGCGCGCACAATTTGTTGTAGGAAAAGTTGACAGATATGGGATTTTCCGGCCTGCAATCACTGATTACAGATATTGAGAATCAGCCTGGCTGGCAAGCACGACGGCAGTTCGCCCAGGTGGTTGAATATTGGCCAAAAGCTGTGGGATATGTGGTAGCCCGTCAAACCAAGCCTAACAGCATTCAGCGGCACATACTTTACGTTAATGTCGCCAATGCATCTTGGGCTCAAACGTTAACCCTGGAGAGTCGCCGCATCCTCCATCAGCTCAATCGCCTAATAACCCTGCCGCTCAATGACATCCGATTTTCCAGCGCTCGGTGGCATGCAAAACCCGTCATTACTCAGCAATCAACAAGTGATTGGATTAAGACTCATCCCAGCTATATAGGAGAACCTAAACCAAGCTCAGACAGAGGCATAAACACATCAAAACAAGCACAAACCAAAACCCCAGAAGCCGCCTATGCCAAGTGGGCAACTGTCAAGAAAAAACAGCAAAAACTCCAAGAAACTTGCCCACAATGCCAGTGCGCTTGTCCTCCGGGAGAAATTGCCAGATGGAATATGTGCGCGCCATGCATAGTGAAGACATGGAAGAAATAAAAATCAAGGTTTAAATTTAATGTTTTTGAACAACATTTTTAGTAACCTGACATCCGCAATTCTCTCTAAATTGTTATTGACTTATTTAACAGGGATTGCCCGTTACGAGATGATCCCAGCCATCTGAAAAACATTGATTTATTTGAATAGAATATAAAGAAAACGTTAACGGGGATCGCTAATTGGATTAACTTCTGATGCTTGGTGTATCAACCTTTTAACATTTTTATTATATGAGATTCTTTCTAGAATTTAATCCACAATAACTAGAGCAACGGCTTTTAGTAACTCTCTAGACTGATTTTTATGGGTATTTCAGAAAATAAAATTGCTCGGTGCAATACCTGCAAATTCTATACTCCTGTTGGTCGTCGTGGAGGGGAATGTTCACAGTTTGGCGTACCCGTGCAATCTACTTGGACAGCCTGCTGTTTAGCAGAGTCGCCGTTTCAAAAAGCACCTAAAATTAGCAACTCAGATATAAATTTCACTAAAGTTGCCGTAGATAAAGAAGTAGTTGCAGAATCGTTAGCAGTGCCCACTGGGCGATTTGTCAATTCAGAAAAACACTTAGCGGTTAAACTTTCTCAACAGATCTAACCCACAGATTTACCCCCAAGTGCTCTAGTGGCTCTACGTAAGAAGGAATCCATCCAAATCGGTGGGGTTGCTGCTTTTACTTAGTTTGCGTTGATCAAGATTAATCTACGGCTAATCAATAAGGGCCAAACATAGAGTTGGCTGCCGAATTTTCATCATCGCCACAGAAGAAATCATCAATTAATATCAAAATCTCATCTCTGCTTAGAAAGCCATTACCATTCATATCTAACTGCTGAAACGCAGCTGGAGCGTAGGCTGGGTGTACATTATAAACCTGAAAAAGCTGCCCCCATTCCGCTTGGCAAAGCTGTCCATCACCATTTTCATCAAACACCTCAAAGATCAGCTTCATTAACGACTGTACTTCTTTGAGATATGTCGCTTGGTCATTTAAGACATCATCGTAATAGGCCAGCCACTCACTCAAACAAATTTTCTTGTCACCACTGGCATCTGCTTTGATTGACAAAGATTTCCACATTTGCAGAAATCTCTCTTTTAGTGCCACAACTTTAGGTGAACGAGCACCAATATTTTTAATTTCAGCGACCTTAACGGCAATCTTTTCAAAATCTTTTTTGACTAGATATTCATTATGATCGCCATCATACATACAAAATAATTTCAACAGTTTACGTGTTTGCAGCTCTGTCAACATGGTCTCATTTGTCCCATAGTAGATCTCGGGCCAAATAGGGCCCTTTTCTATGGGCATCATAAGGCATTCCATCCTTGAACTGGCATACGTTATGGAGCGTTTTACTTGCCCACTTGATCACCATCGCGCACTTGCTTGACAATTAATTCTTGACCATCATCTGACCAGTAGGCGTAGGTTCCCGCTTCAAAATCCCACTCGCCGACAAATTTTAGAGATGCGCCATGTTCAATCCATTCAATCCGGTAACCATCCCGTAAGAAATCTAGGGAGTCGCCACCATAAAAATTACCATCCCGATCATAGATCGCGATACGACCGCTAATATCGCTACCTTGCCCCGGCATCGCTGGCATAAAATGATATAGCTTAGAATACGTGAGTACTACTTCATATTTGCCTGTGGAATCGTGAAAACGGTCGTAGTCCACTTGGGAGATGAGTAGATAAATAACCGTCCAAATAAGGATTGAGCCCAGAAACGTTAAGCCATGGATAGTGATGCTGGCTAAAACTGCAATCCTAATAATTCCCTGTCGAACCATAGGACGCAATATCCATTGAGGCTCACAACATAACGAAAAAAGATGCACCCTTTTTCAGAACAAGACCCTATGGAGGGATACAAACTTTTGAAAAGGAATTTCGAACAGATCGGGCTTGTTAGTTTCGACAAAAAGCGAATGGGATTGGGACAATCCAGCAGAGCTGTATATTTTCAATAGGCTTTTAATCTAAGATACTTCCTTTTCCTTAATCCTTTTCCTTTCCCTAATGCACGCTGACTACCTCAAACGAATCCTTAATGCTCGTGTCTACGACGTTGCCCAGGAGACGGCCCTGGAAATTGCTCCCAACCTGTCTAAACGTCTGGGAAATCAGCTGCTACTCAAACGCGAGGACATGCAGTCAGTTTTTTCCTTTAAGTTGCGGGGAGCCTATAACAAGATGGCTCAGCTACCGCCGGATAAACTGGCTCGGGGTATCATTGCTGCCTCTGCGGGGAACCATGCTCAGGGAGTAGCCCTGGGTGCCAGGCGGCTATGTACCCGTGCCATTATCGTTATGCCGGAAACCACGCCGGAGGTGAAGGTAAATGCGGTAAAAGCGCGGGGCGGTGAAGTAGTGCTCCACGGTGAAACCTTTGATGAAGCCTATGCCCATGCTCGGCAGATAGGTGAGGAAAAGGGCATGACGTTTGTACATCCTTTTGACGACCCGGATGTGATCGCAGGGCAGGGCACCATCGGCATGGAGATTTTGAGACAGTATCAACAGCCTATTCACGCCATATTTGTTGCCATCGGCGGCGGCGGTCTGATCTCGGGCATTGCCGCCTATGTAAAACGACTACGCCCTGAGATCAAAATTATCGGTGTAGAACCCAAAGATGCTGACGCCATGTATCAATCCATTAAGGTGGGTCACCGGGTCAAGCTCAACCAGGTGGGTCTGTTTGCCGATGGTGTGGCGGTCAGTCAGGTGGGGGAGGAAACCTTCTGGCTATGTCAGCAATATGTGGATGACATTATTCGGGTAGGTACGGATGATACCTGCGCTGCCATTAAGGATGTGTTTGAAGATACGCGCTCCATAGTGGAACCGGCTGGAGCCCTGGCGATCGCAGGCGCTAAAGCCTATGTCAAACAAATGGGAATTAAGGACGAAACCCTGGTAGCCATTGCCTGCGGGGCCAATATGAACTTTGACCGGCTGCGATTTGTGGCAGAACGAGCTGAGCTGGGGGAACAGAGGGAAGCTATCTTTGCGGTGACTATTCCCGAGCAGCCAGGTAGTCTCAAGCGTTTCTGCGATCAGATTGGTAAGCGTAATCTGACGGAGTTCAACTATCGCATTGCCGATCAGACCGCAGCCCATATTTTTGTAGGGTTGGAAATTTGCGATCGCGACGATGCCATCGCCATCAAGGACCGATTTGAAGCAAACGGCCTTAAAACCCTGGACCTCACCGACGACGAACTCACAAAAATGCATCTGCGTCATATGGTAGGGGGACGTTCTGCCCTAGCTAAAAATGAACGACTGTACCGGTTTGAATTTCCGGAACGGCCCGGAGCCTTGATGAAGTTTGTCGGCTCCATGAGCCCCAATTGGAACATCAGCCTGTTTCACTATCGCAATAACGGAGCTGACTATGGCCGCATTGTGGTGGGTATGCAAGTACCGCCAGAAGAAATGGATGAATGGCAGGCATTTTTAGAAACCCTGGGCTACCGCTACTGGGAAGAAAATGACAACCCGGCCTACCAGCTTTTTCTAGGGTAACGTCGCGATACCAGCAGCCCCGCCAAAACCAGCACCATCAATAAGGAAGGCACCCAAATTGCTGGCATCTCCTGATGTCGCTGAGCAATCGCCACATCCGCCCAAATAAACACCAAGGCAAACGGCAAATCCTGCCGTTGAACAATGGCTAAGGCTGCAACCCCATTAGCTAAGACAATCATGACGGCTGTCCAGATAACATCGGATAAGCCCAGCTCTGTTATTCCTGACGAATAAAATGCGGAGGCGACATTTACAATCGTCGCCACCGAGATCCAGGCCAGGTAAATACTAATAGGACCGTTGACCCGCTGTTGACGCCGACGGTCAGAGTGGTGCTGCCCATCGGCCAACTCGCTATAGGCAGCAATCAGCGATAGCAAAATCAACACCATGGCTAATACAGATAGCCAGTAAAGCTGCAGAGTAAACAAGTAAATCCAGGCTATCTGAGCCACACAGGCCGCGATCAAACAGCTGTTAATGCGTTTGATCACAAGCTGACTACGATGTTTGGGCCGCGACTGGTACCAGGCATAGACCATAAGCCCAACATAAATGACCCCCCAGATGCTAAACGCATAATTTGCCGGGGTAATCAACACCCCACCCAGGGGACCGTTGGCTAAATCAGCGACTGTATTGCCATCAATAGGAAAAATATTAGACAGGGTGTTTACCACCAGGGTTCCAACAATGGCAATCCATGTTGCGATCGCTAATCCCCTATCCCCCAGTATCCCCATAGAACCTCACATACAATCCATAACCCTGCCCTGCCCTAGCCCTTAGAACAGGTGATATATGGTTATTGTGCCGTGTAGAACAAAGGTTTGCTAGGAGACCATGGGTTAGCTTTCACGATCTGTTCGAATCCACTGAGCCTCAGGCCCCTTTAAAAACTTAAAGTACAGAGGCACCTTCCAGAGAATATACAGGGGAATCGACAACAGCTTACCTAGAGGAATATCCTGCTGAGCAAACCCGGACCACGCCAGCCCAATGGCCAAGAACAGTCCCGCACCTGCACCGTAAAGCACTAGAGCCGGTAGCCATGGGTTTCCTAGCAACAAAGTTAGGACGGTAACCGCCACAGTACCAGTCACCCACAGCATTACCAGTAGAGATAGGGGGGGAACACAAAGATCAAGGGCCAACGCAATCAATCCCACACGGCCCTGTTTTATCCCTTGCCATAGTAAGGGAGGCACACAAGTGATCAAGGTTTGCAAATGACCATGCTCCCAGCGGGTGCGCTGGGTCATGGCGGTAGAGTCTTGCTGGGGCTGATCGCCAGTCACTAAGGCATTGGGACACATAATGGGAGCATGGCCAGCGATAGCCAAATCTAGCCCCAGTTTCATGTCTTCCACAATGTTGCCGCTGGCCAAGTCCACGTCCTGTAACGTAGCCCAGGGAAACGCCATACCCGTACCGGTCAGCAAACAGGGCTGGCCTAAAACCCTTAGTCCCAGGGGGCGTACCAGGTTTTTTACCTTAAAGGCAAAGGTGGACACCATTTCCTTGGGAGAGGGCTGGGGGCTTTGCTCTAACAAGTAAGTGGCCTGCACAGGACGCTTGGTATTTAGGGCCAAGTTTGCGATCGCATCAATGGCATCCGGCTTTACCTGACAATCTGCATCCACCATGATCAGGACATCAGGTGCATCCTGACTCAAATGACGAATGCCAAAATCCAGGGCGTACCCCTTACCGCGCTCCTGGTCATTTTGTCGCTCCAGCACCGTTGCTCCGGCTTGGCGAGCAATCTCTGCCGTTGCATCTGTACAATTGTCAGCCACCACCACTAGCCGATCATCAACCTTTAACTGCGAGGTTAGTGTAGATAGAGTAGCTTGAATTACCGCCGCCTCGTTATGCGCTGGCATCAAAACAGCACGTCGTGCATTGATCAGCAATGGCGACTGCCGTTTGGCTAACCGTTGCCCCATGTAGGCCACTAAGACTTCAATCAACAAAACAGCACAGGGTAGCACCAAAGCAGCAGCCAACACTATCTCTACAAAGTTAACGGCTACAGCCAAGGATTCAAACACAAAACCTGCTCCAATTATTAACTGCGCTCGTTGCAAAAATAAGCACATGACCAAGCAATTCTTCTTAATCAGTCCAGATAATTCAGTAACGATTAAGATGATGATTTGCTAAAGTAAATCTCTCACCTTTGTAGAGACTGGTCTTTTCATACCTGAGTTCCAGCGATTGATAAGACTCATCAATAGATATAGCTAGCAATAACAGGCTGTCGACGGCTGCGCCTCTAAATGGTCTGAGCTCTTTTCAGTGTGCCCGTAACACCGCCTAGGCGCTTATTTTTCGGAGTTTATGGGGGCGACAGGGAGATCCCATACAAATATGTTGCTCAGGCATATCTTTAAAAACACTACTGCGGGCACCAATCACTGCGTTTGCCCCAATCTTTACTCCTGGCCCAACAAAACAGTCCGTCGCTATCCATGCGCCATTTTCAATCACGATGGGAGCTGTCATCAACGCAAAGCAAGGATCGCTAATATCGTGGCTACCAGTACACAGATAGGTTTTTTGAGAAACAACACAGTGCTGTCCTAGCTGAATGGGGGCCAAACTGTAGAAGATCACATCTTCTCCTACCCAGCTATGGTCACCGATTTCTATTTTCCAAGGATACGTAAATCTGGCAGACGGACGAATCACCACCTCTTTGCCAATTTTGGCCCCAAAGAGCCTGAGCAAACCACAGCGTGGACCATGGGCATTATGTAATGTCAGAGGAAAAAGAATAGCCTGTACTAACCACCACAGCAGCACATACCACTTAGGCCGCCCAATCTCAAAACCTGGTTGATAATAGCGACTGAGATCCACCAGGGAAGGGGCACCAAAATCCGTATTTTCAACAGCCCGATCAGGCACTTGCATCTAACTAGCCCCTACTAATGCCCACGCCTATTGCCCACTTATCAGCCTCTGCTAGGCCTTTTTTCACAGGCCTCTTCACTGTTTCAGCCATTAAGCATCCCCTAATAGTGCTGCTTTAGCCTGTTCCTGAGTTTTTTCATTCTCTTTTTCAGCAATATTCAGACTGCCACCAAACTGCAGCTCATATAGCTTTACGCCAATCTGATATTCGTACTGGCTCAGCAAACGGCCATAAACATAGCCAGGGTAACCATCGAGAAACCCTAGACGAACAAAGTAAAACAGGACAAATCGCAAAAAGGGCTTAAAGGGCAATCGCACCCAAATCTTTTTGAGAAATCGCTTACGCTGTACAGAATCACCAAACAGATTGGCTCCGATAGTGCCGTCGTCTCCCATTCCAGTTAGCAGATTGTAGTATACCCGTGCTTCCCAGTTGGAGTAGCGATTATGACGGGCCAACCAGTGAAATAGGTCGCGAAAGTCAATATGGAGCATATCGTTTTTGAGATAGCCCACATTGCCCCCCTCAATCACCACGTGCTCATGCACTTCGTTATCCCCAGTGTTTTGAATTTCTTCGGTGTTTAGATTCTCATAGCGTCCCTTAGCATGGCGAAAGAATCGCATATTCCAATCGGGGTACTTACCGCCATGACGAATCCATTTACCCAAAAAATAAACCCGGCGGTTGAGATAGCAGCCATCAACCTCACTAGCGGCGATTATTTCTGCCATCTCCGTCCACAGTTCAAGAGTAATGCGCTCGTCGCAGTCAACAATTAGCACCCACTCATTGCGAAAGGGCAAATTATCCAGAGACCAGTTTTTTTTCTTAGGCCACCGACCATTAAAGTCAAACTGCACCACATGGGCACCGTAGGATTCGGCAATCTCTACTGAGCGATCCTCACTATGGGAATCCACCACAAACACCTCGTCTGCCTGGGCAACGCTTTCCAAACAAGCAGGGAGATTGGCCTCCTCATTTTTGGCAGGAATCAGTACAGAAACTGGGATTTTGGTAGCAGCAGTCATAGGTCAATGGGAAGTTGAGTAACGGTAGATGTGTAGGCAATGTTATCAATAGCCCACATCTGATTAAATATGAGCTAATCGCCCACAGGGTTTAGATAGCAGATGACTTTGCTGGTGGTTTTACCAGGTACCGCAACACACTGCCTAAATACCCGAGTTGACCATAGGCATAGGCCAGGTTTTCAAACCGCTGGGCTGGATCGTTGACATACTTCACAGTCTTATAAACGCCTCTCACCAGACGTTCCCCACCCCATCGCAGCTGAGCCACTCCAGCCCGGCCAGACACCTGTTCACGGTAGCACTCACTAATGCCTTGCCACCAACTGCGACTTAAAAACCAGCCGGGCTTTAATCGGGCTGGAGATACATTGTGGGCGGCCAAGGCATTAGGTACATAGACCACTTGCCAACCCTGTTTGATGGCAAGCTGAGTCATGTGAAGTTCTTCGTTGGAGAGCAGGTTTTTACCCACCCGCCCCAGGTTAATGTCAAACCCGCCAACGGAGTCGAGAAAGGTCTTACGCAAAGAATAGTTTAGCCCTCGGGGGGTGAGATTAGGGTTTTTGATATATTGCAGCTGATCGCCCAGGTCGTAGGCCCCTAAACCACTGGCTAGGTCATCCGATAACCAAACCGGAGGGCGGTTGACGCCGGGGGGCCACAGTAAAGTAACTTTGCCTCCTGCGATCGCAACCTTATCATTATCTTGATAAACCTCCAGCAACGAGGATAACCACTGGGGACTAGCCTCTGCATCATCATCCAAATAAGCCAGCACATCGCCGTTGGCTGCATTAGCCCCCGTGTTACGCGCTATAGAAAGCCCTAACTTAGCCTCGTACACATAACGCAGACGAGGGTCTGACAGACGCTGCTGCACCACCTCTGCCGTTGCATCAGTAGAGGCATTATCCACCACAATCACTTCAATATTCCTAAGGGTCTGGGCCAGTAGACTATCAATGGCCGCCCCCAAATATTGAGCCCGATTATGGGTGCAAATAATGGCAGAAATTACTAACTCAGCCATAAAAATTTTGAATACAAAGAAAAGGTACTGAGATAAGAAGCACTACCATGACCAAGATGCGGTGTTAAATCGAGTTAACGCCGTTGATAGTTGGAGGATCACCAAAGCAACAATGAATACTACTGAGCGATTCATGCCAGGCTGTCTCAAAGTCAACAATGCCGATAAAAATAAAACTTACAACTAAATTTAGTGCACCCATAGTATGGATGGCACATGCCACAGAATTTGACGACCGAGCCAGTCTACTCTGATCAAAATTCCCGTTTCACCATAGATGTTACTCATTAAACTTTACTGAAATTACGCAATAGAGTCCTATGTATTAAGTTCGTTTTATCTATTCTTCAAACGTGTAAAGTATCTAAGCATTAATTGCCTCCTGATATCCTCATCGCCACACCTTCCTTATACGGACTATGAGCCCCGATATCGACCTTGCCCCCTATATCGATCATTCTCTATTAGTACCCACCGCCACCCTAGAACAGGTTGATCACTGGTGCACAGAAACTCAGCGTCATGGTTTTGCCAGTGTCTGTGTTTATCCAGTTCATGTGCAACGGGCTGTGGAAAATTTGCACGAGAGCAAGGCTACTGTCACCACCGTCATTGGCTTTCCCACCGGAGCAGATACGTCCACCAGTAAGCTGTTTGCTGCCCAAGAAGCCACCGAACACGGAGCCACCGAACTGGATGTGGTGATCAATCTGGGCTGGGTAAAATCCGGTCAGCTGGAACGACTCCATGTAGAGTTAGCGCAAATCGTCGAAGCCACCGGGCAGTGCGTTAAAGCAATTTTAGAGATGGCCCTACTCGATGAGGCTGAAAAACGAACAGCAGCCGATGTCTGTATGGATGCCGGTGTCCATTTTCTCAAAACCAGCACCGGCTGGCATGCAGGGGCTACAGTAGCAGACATTCGCCTGCTCAAAGAAATCACCCGAGGCCGGATTGGCATCAAAGCATCTGGTGGCATTCGCACCCCCGACCAGGCTATAGCCCTGATTGAAGCAGGGGCCACTCGCCTGGGCACATCACGGGGTCCCGATATTTTGCAGCAGCGGCTTGAAGGGATGCAAACCGCGTCCTAAATAACTGACAAAATTCCTCAGCGACGGCAAAATATCAAGAAATCTCAATATTTTTCCGCAAATCTTTCATCAAGAGGGACACTGTCGGGCACTATTAAATATGGCTTGGCCTATATAGTAACTACTGGCTACATGGCCGAGTCATAACTATGTAGCTCGCAATCTGCTTAATCATCTAGCAGATTTGCCATAGCTATTAAAGATTGCTGTAGCCTTTCGTTACCACACTATGACTTCCTCTGCAAAATCAGCAGGCAATGCTCCATCACCCATTGCTGCTCTGGCACTCAAGCTAGTGGGTGGCATTGCTATCGTGGCTGGCCTGGTGGATTTCTTTGTCTTTTTATTACCTCCAGATCTGGTCAATCGTGGCTGGAGACTTTTAACTGTCGAAAACCTTGTTGAACGGGGGATTGTCCCCTTAGTGGGCATTGCCTTACTGTTTTGTGGTCTTTGGCTTGATGGCTACATTAGTGGCAAGGGTAAAAGCACAAGTTTGATGCAGGATTCTCGATTCTGGACCTGCGCATTTGCCTGTTTTTTGGGCGTTTTCTTTACTATTGCTGCTCCATTTTACGTAGCAGATGTTTTTCACCAAAGACAGGAAAGACTAAATCAAGTCTCTGATCGCGCCTCTCAAGTACAAAGCCAATTTGAACAGCGATTGGCCCAGGAACAAGCTCAGCGAATTGCCGTTTTTGAACAACTGCAGCAAAACCCTGATCAAACCATCGCCAATGTTGATCAACTCATTGCCCAAAACATTATCAATGCGGAACAAGCTGAACAGATTCGTCAATTACAGGGCCAGCCTGAACAGCTCAAAGAGTATTTAGCACAGCAAGCCTCCCAAATACCCAACCTGGCTGAGGAAGCACGCAATCGGGCTGTCACTGAAATTGGTACAGAGCAGCAAGAAACGACTGCACAATTACAAACGGCTGCCCTTAAAAATAGCATCCGAATTGCCACCAACAGCGTCCTATTAGCGCTTGGTTACTTCATTATCGGCATCAGTGGCATTAGACGGTTGCTGGCTATTTGAGTTACTGACAACAGCAACTTCAGACACGTATCTTCACCTGTAGAGAGTTCTTGATTTTGAGGTTTGAATTTTGAGTGGACTGGCTCATACAAAATTCAAACCTCAAAATCATCGGTAAACGGCTGCTGAATCTTAGCCAGCAACTCATAAAACGGTTGCCAGTCATCCTTAACCACAATCGGCTCCCAAACAGCCTCAATTTCAGGTCTCAGCAATACAACTGCAGGGTTACTCTGTTTCAAACAGTTACCCACCTTGGCCACCTCATCCGCCGCCAATGTCGTCAAACAGGTGTGATAATGCAGCCGCCAGGCTTCTAGTAACGTAGCGGCATCATCATCAGAATTTTCCACAGTCCCCTGCAGAATATGCTCTGCCTGCTCGCACCAGTGCTGAGAAAACTGCCCCGTCAAACCTGTAAAGAAGTCGTGATAACTCACACGGGTATTCTCTAAGAGCTCCAAGGTCAGCCTCAGTAGCTCATCGCCTAGCTCCGGCAGCAGCTCCTCAAAGCCTAACTTAGCCAGCATTCTTTTTTTATAGGCTGCATAGTAGTCATCGCGATAGGTGGCTAATCCGTGGTCCAAATCTTCAGCCGCCATAATTAACTTGAGCGGCTTCTGCAACATCCATAGATTCCACTCACACACTCGCGGTTGATTGCCGTAGCTATAGCGACCAACGTAGTCAAAATAAGCCGCCGTGAACCGGGGATTAAATTCATCCATAAAGGCATAAGGGCCATAGTCAAAACTCTCCCCCGTAATGGACATATTGTCAGTGTTAAGCACCGCATGACAAAAGCCCACTGACATCCACTGTGCCGCTAGTTTGGCCACCCGCTCCACTAATTCTGCATAAAAACGAGCGTAACGCTCCTGCACATCTTGAATCGCCAGCAGATGTTCATAATAAACCTCAATCACATGGTCCAGCAGAGGCAACATTAGATCTGGGCGTCCCAGATAGTGCAGCCGCTCAAAAGTACCAAACCGAATATGGGACTGACTAAAGCGCACCATCACCGACGATCGCGTGGGCGACGGCTCATCCCCTCGCCATAGCCGCTCTCCCGTCTCTACTAAACTCAACGTTCGAGAGGTATTTACCCCCAGCGCATGCAGTGCTTCAGATGCCAGTATTTCCCGTACCCCTCCCTTGAGGGTTAAACGACCATCTCCATTACGTGAGTATGGGGTTGTTCCTGATCCCTTTGTGCCAAAGTCATACAGTTCGCCATTTGTACCTCGCACCTGACCATAGAGAAAGCCGCGACCGTCCCCCAACGCAGCATTGTAATCGCCAAACTGATAACCGTGGTAGCGCAGGGCTAAAAGGGGTGACCGCTGCTGAAACTGGCCAAAGGCTTCTATAAAATCAAAGTCGCTAACGGCATCAGCCTGCAGCCCCAATATTGGCAACAGGTCATCATTGCGAAACCGCAAAATATGTTGGGGAAAATTAGCAGCGGCAACAACGTCATAGTAGTCATCCCCTAGAGCTTCTAATGCCGGCTCATAGGAAAGATTTAAGAGTGGGTTTTCAGTCACAATGCTCGCAAAAGGCAGGCTCTACTTCAGGCTCAGAACTTAGAACTTATTTCAAAACCTAAGCCTCAGTATTACCTAAAGCTACAACCTGCGGGCTAAACCACTGGGCTGCAGCAATGGTTCTATCCTGATGCACCACACATCAACTACCTTGCCGCACTGCGTTTCTGAAACCCAGCACTACAAAAATATTGGAGAGCGTCAAGAAAAACTCAGCACTGCCATGAAGCCAGTCCACATTGGCCAGCTCTAATCCATAGGCTTTCTGAGCATAGAGGCCCGCTGGAATAGTCACCGCGACAAACACCAGCAGCACATAAAAACCAATCAATGCCAGACGAGGTGTCTGCCCCGACTTAGTTACAAAATACAGAAATCCCAAATAGGGAAACAGCGATACCGCAAATAATGTTTCTTTAGACATGGGCTTTCCTCCAGATGTACCAGGCGGCAGCACAGCTGGTGCAGTTACCCACCACCGTCATCGCTGCTTGTAAAATCACCAACCAGCTTAACGAAGGAGAGTTATCAAAAAAATGCCAGGTGCAAGCACACATTGCACTCACTAACGCTGGCAACATACCAAAGGACAACCAGCGCCAAGCTGACCACCCCGTCACCTCCGCAAACTGCCAGACAAAGTAGATAGCGGCGATCCATTCAATCACGCTGGAGATATGGACCATCCAGGTCGGCAATGAAAGTGCATGCATAGGCAAAAAGGTAATCGACAAAGGCGGGTAATGCCCACCGTCTGAGGGTGAATTTGATCATTCTCACCCATCATCCAATAAACAGAGCAAACATTATCCATCATCCAAATTCGCGATAATCTTAGCAGGACATTTAAGGGGACAGCGGTGTAAGTATGCAAGCAGTATTGTGCGGCTACTATGGCATGGGCAATGGCGGCGATGAGGCTTTGCTGGCAACGCTGTTACAGCTACTGCCTCAGTCCGTAACCCCCGTGGTTCTATCAGGGAATCCCGAGGAAACAGCCCAACGCTACGGCGTAAAGGCTGTCCCTCGAAAATCACTGTCTGCAGTTTGGGCAGTCTTACAGCAGTCTCAGGCCTTTATCTGGGGTGGCGGTAGCCTGATGCAAGATGCCACCAGCGCC
>JBCCJR010000083.1:0-15777 GCA_039045805.1 Cyanobacteria bacterium P01_C01_bin.118 | reverse complement strand
TGATATCTATCAGCCAGTAAACCATCGGCCGATAGGCAATAGTTATTCAAGAGAGGTAACTGCAGTGGGACAGTTTCAAGTTGAATGCGTAGAATCAATTGTTGACGACGACCAGAGTCAATTTAGCCGATTTGTAATTGAGCCCCTTGAGCGTAGCCAGGGCATTACCGTGGGCAATGCTCTGCGACGGGTATTGCTTTCCAATCTTGAAGGTGCAGCGATTACGGCGGTTCGTATGGCTGGTGCAAACCATGAGTTTGCCACTATTCCTGGTGTTCGTGAAGACGTTTTAGACATCATTCTCAACCTCAAAGAGGTTGTGCTTAAGACTTATACTAATCAGCCGCAAATTGGTCGTTTGGCTGTGCAAGGTCCAGCAACAGTCACAGCCGCGCACTTTGAACTACCTGCCGAGGTGGAACTGATCAATCCAGATCACTACGTGGCTTCAGTGGCTCAGGGACATACCCTTGAAATGGAGTTTCGTGTAGAAAATGGCCGCGGTTATCGCTCTGTTAGCAACAATCGGGATGAGGCTACTGCATTAGATTTTATGCAAATCGATGCAATCTTTATGCCTGTTCGTAAGGTGAACTATTCCGTTGAGGAAACCATTGTTGGAGCGGATCAACCTAAAGACCGTCTGATCATGGAAGTAAGCACCAACGGCAGTCTTACACCGCAACAGGCTATGAGTCAGGCCGCAGATATATTGGTAGACTTGTTTAACCCGTTGAAAGATGTCACCCTTGAGCCTAAGCGTGATGAAGATGTTAAGGAAGAAGATACCACCTATCAAATTCCTATCGAAGAGTTGCAGCTATCTGTTCGAGCATACAACTGTCTGAAGCGCGCTCAGATCAATTCGGTTTCTGACTTACTGGACTACAGCCAGGAAGATCTTCTAGAGATCAAGAACTTTGGTCAAAAGTCAGCTGAGGAAGTTGTTGAAGCGTTGCACTACCGTCTAGGCATTATGCTACCGATGGAAAAGCCAACGAAGTCATCTTAATTTTCTAAGTTTTGGCCTTGAAGCTAATTCAGGCCACTTTTCCGAAGCCTGAGGCTTCGGTTTTTTCTTGTCTATAGCGCTAACACTGAGGAGACCCCATGCGCCATCGTTGTCGTACCCCCCATTTGGGAAAACCCGCTGACCAGCGTCGTGCTTTGTTGCGATCGCTAACCACTGAACTAATTCGTCACGGTCGAATCAAAACCACACTGACCCGTGCCAAAGCAGTTCGTTCTGAAGCAGAACGGATGATTACCCTGGCTAAAGAAGGCTCTTTGGCTGCCCGTCGTCGTGCTATGGGCTACATATACGACAAGGATCTTGTTCATGCCCTATTTGAACAGGCTCCCACTCGATATGCCGAGCGCCAGGGCGGTTACACTCGCATCGTTCGCACAGTGAGCCGTCGCGGTGACAACTCTGTCATGGCCATCATCGAACTCACCTAGTTATGCTCAATGGCCAATCGCACCCTTGCAAAACAGTTAGAAGCTGTCTCTGAAGACAACCAAGGCATCCATCGGGTAGCCATTGTTGTTCAATATCAGGGTACTCACTTCCGAGGCTGGCAGCGTCAGCCCAAAGAACGGACAGTACAGGGGGAGATTGAAACAGCCATTGAATCAGTGCTGGGGTCAGCTATCACTATTCATGGTGCAGGCCGCACTGACACTGGTGTTCATGCTGCTGCTCAAGTAGCTCACTTTGATGTTCCAAAGGTTATTCCCGCCTACCGCTGGGCCTCAATTCTCAATCATCGCTTAAGTGAGGATATTGTTATTCGTGCCTCTGCCCACGTTCCCGACGATTGGCACGCCCAATATTCAGCTCTATGGCGGCGGTATCGATACACCATCTATACCAATGCCTATCCAAATCTTTTTATCCGTCCCTATGCTTGGCACTTTTATCACGAGCCTCTGGACGAAGCACTAATGCAGTCGGCATTAACCCCCATGGTGGGTTATCATGAGCTAACTGCGTTTCATCGCGCGGGGTCTAGTCGTGCCCATTCTTGGGTTGAGTTGCAAGCGGCTAAGTGCTCCCGGCGTGGACCGTTTGTTCAAGTTGAGCTGCAGGCTGCCGGTTTCCTCTACGGTATGGTGCGCCTGGTAATGGGCTTGCTAGTGATGGTGGGGCGAGGCCGTCTCACACCTGCTGCTTTTACTGAACTTTGGCAGTCAGGGCGTCGTGATCTGGTTAAACATGCTGCACCGGCACGGGGACTGTGTCTGCTGCGGGTAGGTTACCAGAATTTTCCTTTTGCGCCAGAGGCTTGGTTTGATACCCAACCGAAGCTAATGTTGCATTCTATGGTAAAGAATTTGGCTGTTTAAATCGCTAGCAGTAATCGTTTGGTATACGAGTTATAACTCTTGTCCTGACGGCACCAACTTTCCTTCAGTTCATTGATATCAGAGCCTAAGAGCATGTTTAAGACCTACATCCCCCCTGTCCAAGAGATTGACAAAAAATGGTATATCGTAGACGCCGCTGACAAACGTCTTGGTCGTCTATCAACAGAGATCGCTAGTATTCTGCGGGGCAAGAACAAGCCTACATTTACCCCAAACATGGACACCGGTGATTTTGTTATCGTGATCAATGCCGAGAAGGTATCTGTCACTGGCAACAAACGTCAGCAAAAGCTCTACCGTCGGCATTCTGGTCGTCCTGGTGGCATGAAGGTTGAGACATTCGATCAGCTACAAAATCGAATTCCTGAACGGATCATTGAAAAAGCAGTGAAAGGAATGCTGCCTAAAAATGCTTTGGGTCGTAAATTGTTTACGAATCTGAAAGTTTACGCCGGTCCTGAGCATCCCCATGCCGCTCAGCAGCCCGAAGTAATCAACCTTTAATTGACCCGCAATTAGCAAATATCTGCAGGAGAAAATAATCCCATGACAGAAGGACAGTCCGATCGCGTTGTTTATTGGGGCACTGGTCGTCGTAAGGCGTCGGTAGCACGAGTGCGTTTAGTGCCGGGAGATGGCAAGCTCGTGATTAATGGCAAGCCTGGTGAAACTCATCTTCAAAATAACGCTGCTTACATGGCAGGGACTAAGGCCCCTTTGGAAACTCTTGGTTTAGAGTCAGACTACGACATCTTAGTAAATGTGCGCGGGGGTGGTCTTACCGGACAGGCTGATGCAATTAAACTAGGTGTTGCCCGCGCCCTATGTGAGCTTGATCCCGCTAATCGTGGGCCATTGAAAATTGAAGGCTATCTTACCCGCGATCCCCGTTGTAAGGAACGTAAGAAGTACGGTTTGAAGAAAGCGCGTAAAGCTTCTCAGTTCTCCAAGCGTTAAGCTTTGTTCTTCTGTTTTTCATTTGTTTAGTCTTTCACTCCTGGAATAAGACAATGCCAAAAGCTGATATTCATCCCGAGTGGTATCCCGATGCAAAGGTGTACTGCGACGGAAAATTAATTATGACTGTGGGCTCTACAAAGCCTGAACTTCATGTTGATGTATGGTCTGGCAATCATCCCTTTTACACAGGGACTCAAAAAATCATCGATACTGAGGGGCGTGTGGAACGTTTCTTACGTAAGTACGGCATGGCCGATGATAGTAAGAAGACTGACGACAGCGCCGAAGGTTAGCTGCTAATAACATCATTTTAAATCCGAGGGATTGCTATATCTCTCGGATATTTTTTGTTTAATAGATTGAATTTATTAGCACTCCCCCGCTGACATACTTAAGCAAATCCCATGGCTGAGCAATATCTCCTCGACAAATTAAAGTCAGTTGAACAAACTTTCGAAGAACTCACGCGTCGTCTTGCTGATCCGGATGTAGCCAAAGATCCCGATGAGTTTCAAAAAATTGCAAAAGCTAGGGCGTCTTTAGAAGCAACTATCAGCACCTATAACGATTGGAAAAAAGCACAGTCAGACTATGAAGGTGCCCAAGAAGTTTACAAAGAATCTGCGGGAGATAATGAACTGCGGGAAATGGCTGCCTTAGAAGTTGAGGAGCTCAAAGAAACTATTGAGTCTTTGGAGAAAAAGCTCAAGATTTTACTCCTACCGCGCGATCCCAACGATGATAAAAACATCATGTTAGAGATCCGTGCCGGTGCCGGTGGGGACGAAGCTGGCATCTGGGCAGGGGATTTGCTACGGATGTATTCACGGTATTCTGAAACTCAAGGTTGGAAGGTACAGGCCGTTAGTCAGTCCGCTGCAGATATGGGCGGTTGTAAAGAAGCCATCTTGGAAATCAAAGGGGAGCAGGTTTATAGCAAGCTGAAATTTGAGGCAGGCGTCCATCGCGTGCAACGAGTTCCTGCCACTGAAACCAGCGGTCGTGTGCATACCTCTACTGCCACTGTTGCAATCATGCCAGAAGTAGATGATGTGGAGGTCAAAATTGACGCGAAGGATATTGAGCTAACCACAGCTCGTTCAGGGGGAGCTGGTGGACAAAACGTCAACAAGGTAGAAACAGCTGTGGATCTATTTCACAAACCAACTGGCATTCGAATTTTTTGCACGGAAGAGCGATCGCAGCTACAAAACCGTGAGCGTGCCATGCAAATTTTGCGCGCTAAGCTGTATGAAATGATGCTTCAAGAACAGCAAGCGGAGGTGACCGATATGCGTCGTTCCCAGGTAGGCACCGGGTCACGCTCAGAAAAAATTCGCACCTATAATTACAAAGATAATCGGGTAACCGACCATCGTCTTGGCCAAAACTTTAGTCTCACACCAGCCCTGGAAGGAGATATTGAGATTATGGTACAGTCCTGCATTACTCAGGACCAGCAAGCTAAGTTAGAGAAGTTAGCGGCTGAAACTGATTCTCCTCTATAAATCAGGTATCCATACGCGTACGGCCATGGCTAAATTTCTTCATATTGCTGACGTTCATCTGGGTTTTGACCGTTACAACAGCAAAGTGCGCACCGCAGATTTTTTTCACACACTGTGGGATGTGTTTGACAACTATGCCATTGGCGCAGCTGTAGACTTTGTGGTGATCGCTGGTGATCTGTTTGAACATCGAATGATTCAACCCGCTATTTTGAATCAAGCTCAGCTGTGTTTACAGGCTCTGAAAAAAGCAGGAATTCCAGTAATTGCGATCGAAGGCAACCACGATAACTGCCCCTACGGCACCAAAACTAGCTGGCTACGCTATTTATCTGACTGGGGATTACTCAAACTGCTGGAACCTGACCCTGGGGAAACGATGTATGTTTCCTGGAATGAGGAAACTAAACGGGGTGGCTATATCGATCTAGACTGTGGCGTGCGCATCCTAGGGTCAAATTGGTATGGAGCTGCAGCGCCCAAGGCAATTGAGCAGATTGCTGAAGCGATCACAACATTACCCCCCGGTCCAGATTCACAAATTTTGCTATTTCACCATGGTCTAGAAGGGCAAATTGCACGCTATTCGGGAGCACTACGCTACAGTGATTTGCTGCCACTCAGAGAAGCTGGCATTGACTATCTGGGGTTGGGCCATATCCATAAACATTACACCGTTGACAATTGGGTATTCAATCCTGGGTCTCTAGAAGCTAACAATGTTGAAGAAAGTAGCTTTGAGCGAGGTGCCCTGATGATAGAGATTGAGGGGAACCAGGTAAATGCTCAACTGCAAACAAACTATCGACAACGCCCCATTGCCCGTTTGGCCCTAAAGCTGAGGGGTCAAGAAGTCCTGGAAGATATTGAACAATTGGCCCGTCAAGCTCTCGACCAAGCCATGGAGAAAAAACAAGTCATTCCAGAACAGCAACCCATTGTTGAGTTACGCATTGAGGGTCAGGTAGGATTTGAACGTCTGGAATTGGATACACGCCAGCTACAAACAACATTACAGAACCACTGTGGAGCCCTTATTTTTCTTCTCAAATATGATGTGGAGAATGTTGCCTATGGTAGTCCGCTAGCGGATGATGCAGACCGTCATCAAATCGAACGAGAGATTTTCACTGATCTCCTATCGGCACACAATGTTTATAAAAAGCGTGCCCAACCACTGGCTAATGGTCTGATTGACCTCAAGGAACAACAGTTAATTGGTGCCGATGAAGAGAGTCTCTATGAACGTGTAGAAACTCTACTACAGGAACCATAATCACATCAGAGGAGATTGGCATGGGTTTGGATCAATCACCAGAAAAATTGCTTAAAGCTGGACTTGCTGCCCTCAAGCAAAAAGAATATGGACGCGCGATCACAACGTTTCAGCAGTTGAACCAATCGGATAACGCCACCAGTAGCCAGCGTATCAAGGCACAAATGGGGCTGATTCAAACCTATGCAGCCCAGGGAGCCTATGACCAAGCCCGCATTCTATGTAAGCCTTTACTAAAAAGCCGTAGTCAGGCAATCCGCCAATGGACCCACGACAAACTACAACAGCTAGGGTCTGCAGTACCTCAGCCATCCGGCAAGACTACCGATACTACGACAGGATTTGTTCCTGGCACCAGCGGTTTTGTTCCTTTTGATTCAGCCAATGACAGCCCCCCCCCTGTAGTCACTGAATCAACGAACAGTTCACCAGTTCAACCAAAATCTGAACCACTACAACAATCCTCTCTTTTCCACTATCGACGGCTGAACAATCCCCAAGAGTCTGTTCCACAGACTCCTGATAGCGAATCGACTAACAACAGCGTTAGCCATGACCACACTATCCTTGACTCTCACAGTGCATCAGCTAACCAACTGGAAGATCATTCCGCAGAAAAACAGATTCAGCCTGCTTTGATTCAGCGGTCCTCTACCCCAGAGCCATCAACTGTAGAACCCATCCCAGGACCTGAAACCTGGCCTCCAGGAAGTCGTTTAAACACAGTAAAATCCTTGGGCACAGTCAGTGTCGGTCGTCTCTGGCTGGCCCAGCTAATCACACTGCCGTTACTCTTTTTTGTAGTGCGCTGGTTAGTTCAAACGACGCTGTCTTTTGTGCGCGGCTATATTAACCAGATAGATCGGTTGTTACCTCTGAGCATACGTCCACCTAGTTTTTTTGGGGGACCTCATACATGGTTCGTGATTGCTGGCCTTAGCTTACTCACACTACTTTCTCCATGGCTTTGGTCCTGGTTGCTAGGTCCTACCAAAGACCTCACGCCTCAACAATTGAAATCCTACAGCCCAGAAGCGAGCCAACTTTTACAACGATTCTGTACCAAACGGCGTTGGTCAATGCCAAAAATTCAGGTAATAGCCAGTGATTTACCCTTAGTTTTTTCCTATGGTTGGCATCCTCGGTGTGGAGTCCTTGTTATCAGTCAGGGCTTATTTGACTGTTTAGCAGCCGATGAACTAGCGACTCTATTGATCTACGAAATCAGCCATTGGTCCAAACTAGATTGGATCTTTTTTTCTACCCACGGGTTATTGATGCAATGGTTGCATCGCATCTATTGGGGCTTAGCTCAGTGGGGAGAAAATCGCCTGCCTGTGGTCACCGCCACAGCAGGGGCTCTAGCAAGTCTAAGCTATGGCATTTTTACCCTGTTGTATTGGGTGGGCTGCGGACTAGCTCGGACTCGAATACCTTATCGAGATCGCGCCACCGCTGAACTTACCGGAAATCCCAACGGTCTGATCCGAGCCTTAGCAAAACTCTCAGCAGCGATGACAGCAGCCATTGAACAACAAGGGTATACACCACTATTGTTAGAAAGCTTGGATTTGATGTTACCGGTGGGCCCCGGTGACATCACTCCATCTATCCAGCA
Organism: Cyanobacteria bacterium P01_C01_bin.118; assembly: GCA_039045805.1. GTDB lineage: Bacteria > Cyanobacteriota > Cyanobacteriia > Phormidesmidales > Phormidesmidaceae > Leptothoe. The sequence continues at coordinate 8,045 of JBCCJR010000083.1, read as the reverse complement.
CCTAGCATGGGGGGCATTTAATCCGTTACGCCACTGGCTATCTCTTAATCAGGGACATCCCCCCTTGGGGGATCGACTGTATATTCTCAATGCTTATGGACGGCATTGGGGATTAAAACCCAGTCTTAACTTTGCCCAACTGCAGTTAAAACATGGTTCACGCACTCTCTCGTCCGATGGGTGGAAAACTCTACTCATGCAGGGGGGAACCTGGTCTGGACTGTTGATAGGTTTAGCTACGGCTCTGGTGATGTGGTTAGTGGGCGCGATCGCAACTAGTCTAGATATCCCTTTACTAGCTTGGCTCTATAAAGATCGGAGCATTCTCCTCAGCATGCCGCTGATTGCCGCTGCTACTGGTCAGCTAATCCGCATCAACTCATTCTTTCCAGAAATTTCTAGAGCCATGTTGCCAAATGAAACACAATTAGCAACATGGAACAACGATCCCAAATTGTTACCTCTCAGCAGCCTACCGATCAAACTCACTGGCACATTAACGGGTCGCCCAGCCCTCGCCAACTGGCTAGGACAAGAATGGAGACTGCACACAACCCACGGCAGTATTAAGCTACACTACACCCACTACCTGGGGCCCGTCAGCAATAGTCTGGCCCCTTGGCTCAATCAACCCTTGCAAGTTACTGGCTGGTTTCGTCGTGGACATAATATTTGGATTGATATTGACCGCCTGCGCACCCCTCAAAATCAAATAAAACTGGCTCAGCATCCAATATGGGCAGCAATAACGAGTTTTCCACTCCTAATGTATGGTCTCTGGCTTATTTTTAAGGGAGGCTAGCCTGCCCGACTGTAACTTTAGAGACTCACAAAAGTAACGGCAAAAACCAGACGTTGCAGCTACTTTCGCGAAGTGTTAAATTTTATTAATGAGTACTGATAGCCTAATTCAACCCTATTCAATAAGAACTTTGTACAAGGGGCGTTAGGTATCGGGTTCTCCTACTCTCAACACAGCCAACCAGCTACTAGCGTGTGGCTGGTTTTTTATTGCTACAGCAAAGGCTGAAGGCTCCTACTGCAAACGGCTAAAGAAGATTTCCAGCTAATCGCAACAATGACCTGGAATCGCCAACAGTTTCCCTGAAAGGGCAGAATTGGCCATACCCTCAAAGATTTAAGCTGTAAACAGCTAAATTTATGGCTGCTCTACGTTAGCTTTAGGGAGCTTCACTAAAAAAAACTATTGGATCTCTTGGCTTGGAATCAGACAGCGTGATACCTTGATGGAGTAGAGATACGGTCCATTTCTCATTTAATGCAATGAGAGACCTCTGGAAAAGAAACCAGTGAATAGTCTATTTAATGACTATTACCAGGGGGTTAGGGGTAATTTTCGCAGACTGCCTAACTAAGGGGTTTTGATTGATCCAAATAGTTACTCACTTAAAATGGCCAGTTAGTTTTTGCTGCGGTTCGTCACTTGCTACATCATATGAAGCCATAGCTCAAGTTTTTTTCCTAGACGTCTTTGAGTTTTAGGTTAAGTTGGCTGATATTTTGCCTGGCCGCTGCAGTTGTTTTTTTAGATTTGTTTAAGAGGTATCCCATGTCTGTGCGCTTATATGTTGGCAATCTGCCCCGTGAATTAGAACGCGAGGAGTTTGAAGCTGTTTTTGCAGAAGACGTCGATAATATCGTTTCAGTTAAGCTGATTGCTGATAGAAAGACGGGCAAATGTCGCGGATTTGGTTTCGTGACTGTTAAAACTGATGAGATTGCAGATACTCTTGTGAGTAAGTACAACGGTCAAGCAATCCAGGACGCCACTTTGAAAGTTGAGAAAGCGATGCCTCGCACTAAGGAGAACGAAGGTGCAGGCAATGGTGCTAACAACAATCGCAAAGGTGGTAAGCGCAACGGGGGTAATGGACGTAAGTCTGCAACATATTCTTCACCGGAGCCAGAAAACACTCAACCCGATCCTCGCTGGGCCTCTGACTTGGCTAAGCTGAAGGAAATGCTAGCAGCTCAAACAACCGCCTCTTAACTGGCTAAAAGCAGCAGAGCACTGCTTAACCTAAAACTGAAAGCGCCTGGGAAGTTCATTCCAGGCGCTTTCAGTTTTAGGTTCTGTCCAAGATATTGCTCTAGACTATCGACGTCTGAGATGCAAGCTTGTTATATGGATCAGTCTCAAGAGCAAACTGATAATGTCAACTGCTTGCCTCTACAGAGACATTCCTACTAATACGCTCCCAATGCCTATAGCCCCCTTGATTAGAGATTAGAGTACTCGAGCACGCAATAATGCCGGAGGTAGACACAGAAGCTTACGCACCTTAGGCACAAAAGCACGACGGTTAAAAACGTCGTATTGATTTTCAGCAATCACATCCAGGATTTTTTGATATAGCATTAAAGCTGACCACACAGGCCAACGAGCATCGGGGCTAAGAACCGTAATACCGCTTTCAGCCTGTCTATAAAACTTTAAAGCCCGTTGAATCTGAAAACGCATCAACGACCGCCACCGCTCATCAATCACGCCGTTAATCAAATCCGTTTCGCTATATTTAAATAGGTCTAGATCCTCAAGGGGCAAGTAGATACGGCCGCGGCGAGCATCTTCACCAACATCTCGCAAGATATTAGTCAGTTGGTTAGCAATCCCCAATGCGATCGCTTCTTCAGTGGGACAAGGTAACGCTTTAGCCCAGGGTGCCGTATTGTACTCAGGGTCTACTCCCATCACCACCGTAGACATTAGACCTACCGTACCAGCGACCCGATAACAATACAGCTTTAAATCTTCAAATGTTTCGTATCGAGAACATCGCAGATCCATACGCTGTCCCGAAATCATGTCCCGAAATGGTTGGATATCTAAAGCAAAGTGCTCTAGAGCATCCACCATAGCTACGTCATAATCATCTTGAGGACGTCCCGCAAAAACAGATTCTAGCTGTTCTTCCCAATCATCCAATGTTGCTTCCGTGGTGAACTGCGCGGTTGGACCATCCACTAACTCATCAGTACGACGGCACCACACATAAATAGCCCAAATGGCCCGACGTTTGGCCTCAGACATTAACATCGTGCCCATATAGAAAGTCTTAGAGTACTTTGCCGTAATCTGCCGGCAGCGCTCATAGGACTCGTCTACAGACGCCAGCGTGAATGCAGTCGAAGTGGTGGTGGGTTGCAAAAGCATGGGTGTCCTTACTCAACGAAAAGCGTCATGGGCTATTGGCTAGAAAAAAGCGAAGGCTAAATTTGCTACCACAATATGACAAATCAAATTCACCTTACAAACCCTGAAGGTTTGTAAAACCACGTCCAAGGCGCAATCTGTAATTCCTTTTAAGGCAAAACGACGACTCTAGACGTGGACCATGTCTAGTACCTCAAAGCAGCAATTGCTCCCATGGCCCTATTGATCTCATTTATTATAGATTTTTAAGTGTTACATTCCGATACAGAAACGTAACATTTGGATTTAGCGTCTCAAATCAGTCACGAATCATCCACTAGCACCTGCAATAGCAGCACGGTACTATAGTCTGCGAGTGACGCGAAGGAATTCTACAATCTCATATTCAATCTCCAATATTAGTTAGGCTGATTCAACCTAGAGCATTCCATTCCCATGACCACCAATTTTGATTTTTTAAGACAAACTGACCCAGACATTACGGCCATTATTGAAAGCGAACGTCAACGTCAGCAAGACCACTTGGAGCTCATTGCGAGCGAGAACTTTACATCTCCTGCGGTGATGGCGGCCCAAGGGTCTGTTTTGACCAACAAATATGCAGAGGGTCTACCTAACAAGCGCTACTACGGTGGCTGTGAGTTTGTTGATCAGGCTGAAGCCCTAGCGATTGAAAGGGTCAAACAGCTTTTTGGCGCAGCCCATGGCAATGTACAACCCCATTCGGGAGCCCAGGCCAACTTTGCTGTCTTTTTAGCCCTGCTAAAACCTGGTGACACGATTTTGGGCATGGATCTGTCCCATGGCGGCCACTTAACCCATGGCTCACCGGTGAATGTTTCTGGCAAGTGGTTTAACGTTGTGCAATATGGCGTTAACAAAGACACTGAGCAACTTGACTATGAGGCGATTCGCGCCCTTGCTTTAGAGCATAGACCCAAGCTCATCATCTGCGGCTATTCTGCCTATCCCCGAACGATCCACTTTGATCGGTTTCGAACGATTGCAGATGAAGTCGGGGCCTATCTCATGGCTGATATCGCCCACATCGCCGGGCTAGTGGCCACTGGCTACCACCCTAATCCCATTCCCCACTGTCATGTGGTTACCACTACCACTCACAAAACCCTGCGCGGCCCTCGCGGAGGATTGATTATGACTAGCGATCCGGATCTGGGTAAAAAATTTGACAAAGCCATTTTTCCCGGCAGCCAGGGGGGACCCTTAGAACACGTCGTCGCCGCCAAGGCAGTTGCCTTTGGTGAAGCCCTCAAGCCTGAATTTAAGACTTACTGCTCTCAGGTGATTGCTAACGCCCAGGCTTTAGCAACTCAGCTGCAAGAACGGGGCTTTAAGGTAGTATCCGACGGCACCGATAATCATTTAGTGCTAGTGGATTTACGCTCAATTGGCATGACGGGTAAACAGGCCGACGCCCTAGTCAGCATGGTCAATATCACTGCTAACAAAAACACAGTGCCCTTTGATCCTGAGTCTCCGTTTGTTACCAGCGGTCTGCGTCTAGGATCTCCCGCTATGACGTCCCGAAGCCTGGGTACCGAAGAATTCAAGGAGATTGCCAACATTATTGCTGATCGCCTACTGTCCCCTGAGGATAGTAATGTTGAAACCGACTGTAGAAATCGGGTTGAGATCCTTTGCAATCGCTTTCCTCTCTATCCTCACCTCCATCCAACGGAGGCTGTCTTAGCGTAGCCATAGCCTGGTGATTGAGCTAGCTAGCCAATAATGATTGCCAACATAATTTTGGATGATTTAGCTAGTTAGCTCGCCTAAATTCTCTACCGTTAAAGTTGACAAGTCAGCTACCCATGACTAAATAAGGTAATTAAAAATATTGATCTTCTTGATAAATTTCCTATTCATATCAAAAACAGCATTTAGAACCTTTTAATTAACAGCTTGAAAGTTTTAAAAAACCTGCTAGGGTGACGGTGACTATTATGTGTGCTGCCGACCCTGTGTGTTGACTTCATAAATAGATTGCATCGTCTTCCATCATCCTCTGTCACCCATGCCCTTTCAGATATATCCCCTCCTGGCTTTTACACTGTCAGCCGCTGTGGTGCTTGTGGCAACTCCAGTTGTCAAGCGAATTGGGTTGCATAGTGGTCGAGTTGACGTGCCGGGAGGACGCAAAGTTCATAAAGTCCCCATGGTGAGATTGGGAGGGGTATCAATCTTTTTAGGTACCGTTGTTGCCTTATTAGTTGTTTGGAACACAGGCGGATTTATGGACGCCCAGGGGCAACAATTAATTAATGAACCTGAGGCAGAAATCTGGGGAGTCACCCTGGGGGGGCTGGCATTTTTTCTAATTGGTTTATTAGATGATTTATTTGGACTGTCGGCCATTAGTCGATTACTAATGCAGGCAGTTGTAGCAGCTATTACCTGGCATGTTGGTGTAGATATTGCCTTTGTGTCTATCCCAGGTATTGGTATCGTTCAGCTGGTTGATTGGATTAGTCTACCGGTGACCGTCATCTGGCTGGTGGGGATGGCCAATGCCATTAATTGGATCGACGGGTTAGACGGTTTAGCAGCGGGTGTTTCTGGGATTGCTGCCATTGTCATGATGCTAGTGGCTTTGTTTATGGAGCAGCCTGCGGCCGCCATTATTGCAGCGGCTCTGGCAGGAGGTGCCTTAAGCTTTTTGAAATACAATTTCAACCCGGCTCAAATCTTTATGGGCGATGGTGGGGCCTACTACATGGGCTTTACTCTAGCGGGGGTAGGTGTGATTGGCCTGGTCAAGGGGGTGACTACTGCTGCAGTATTTCTACCCTATCTGTTGATCCTGGCGGTTCCTATTTTGGATATGTCAGCCGTAATTTTGGCCCGTTTGCGCCGGGGGTTATCCCCATTTGTGGCAGATAAACGTCACTTACATCATCGGTTACTAAATGCAGGGTTATCCCATCGCTTTACGGTTTTGTTTATCTATGCCCTGACGCTGTGGGTAGGCAGTCTGGCACTGGCCTTCTCAGGAATGCCCAGCGGTATTGTGTATGCTCTGGGTTCGACAGCATTGCTGAGCTACACTAGTTGGCGAGCAAAACGCCATGCTAGGTAGTATCGACCAAAGTGCCCGCTAATACGGATAATCATAGGATTTGAGCAACTGACCAACATCGTATAGATAAAACGTTTCTGTCGTTGCCCCTGCGCGCATAGTTTCAAAGGTTTCTAACAGGTCAAACCGCTGAAAGTAAAGAGCGTATGTAGCTCGAATTTTATCTTGGTCATCATCGGCAATACTGAGAAATAAACCGGAATCTCCCAGCCAATCCGCGGGGTTAAACCAAACGGCATGTCCCCGTGGATCTTGGCTAAAGGCCATGACCGGGGCAGTTGTGAGCGGACTGACGGCCATATCCAAATAGCCGCTTAACCAAAACTCATTGGTGACTAGAAAATCAGCAGATGAGATCGCATTCTTCGATGTCCCCTCCTGCAAACGCTGTCGTAGCTGAACTACATCGATCAAGGTGGTGGTGGGGTCAGCCTCAGGCACCATCACTTGGACTATCCCTCCCGGTTTTTGCAAAGTTCCTAAGGTTACATGCCCTAAAGCAAATAGCAACAGCACCGCCATCACCAACCCGCTACCCACCAGCCACCGTTTCACAACTTGGGACGACCAGCCCGCCATCGCCGCCGCCAGCAAAATGCTTAAACTCCACAATCCTGGTGCAGGCCAGGCGGGATAAATGTGGGCTATGCCGCCCAGCACCGTAAACCCTAGGGCAATGGGCAAACCTAGCCAAAGCACGAACCGTCGCCGCAGATCTTGCAGTTGCAAAACATTACGCCCCGTCACCCACCATAGGGGAAACCCTAGGGAAGGAAAGAGATAAGCCACCCCTACTAACCACACTCCCACCATATTTAAAGAATTAAATACTGTTGGCTGAGCAGTGCCACGTCCATCAAAGCGGCTTGATAGATGAAAGCTAAAGGACAGCCAATCATGTTGGACATTCCAATATAAAAGCGGAGTTAGTGTGAGTAAAAACAGAATCATGGCTAATCCGGTCCAGGGAGAACGCAGAACTCGGCGATGGCGGGCACTGGTAAGACAAAATCCCACTAAGCTCAACCCCAAAACAAAGCCATGGTACTTACTCAGACAGGTTAACCCCAGTAAAAAACCAATTAGGGCTATTTTGGCCGTGGGTCGATAGTGTTTTGTTGCAGGAAAAAACTCCAAAACCGCCATATAAATCACGGCTGACCATCCCAATATCAAGGCATTATCAGGAGCAGCCAGCAACCCAAAGCTTAAAATAAATAAGGGGCAGAGAGAGGCGATCGCAACCGTCCACATCCCCGTTGATCTCCCAAATAAGCACTGACCACTAAGGGCCAGCAGCCATGTGCTCAGGCCATACAACAACAGCGCTCCTAGACGCAGCGTTAGTGGCGAAATATATCCCGTTAACCAAGGCCCCAGAGCTGTTGTAAGCGCCACCATTACCGGGTGGTCAAAATAGCTCCAGTCCCAATGCTGGGTGTACAAAAAATAGTAAGCTTCATCAAACCCTGGAGGCAGTAACCAGGCAATCAGCAAACGTAACAGCCAGGAGCCAACACATAGAGCCAGTAACCATTGAGGCCATTGCCCTTGTTTTCCTGAGATAAACCCCTTAAGCGTTCCCATGCCTACCTAATCCCATGCACGCCCTTATTAGTATCCGGTCAAATCACAGGGGCAGCGCAAGAAAAAAGAGCCACAAATGTGCTAGTCATTGGTAACACCAGCAAGTACCTTGAGCATATAGTCTGGTTTCATAGACGCCAATTTAGCCTTTTGCCGGATACTGCGTTTCGATGAGGTTTCCTGATT
>JBCCJR010000082.1:0-15896 GCA_039045805.1 Cyanobacteria bacterium P01_C01_bin.118 | reverse complement strand
CGCAGGCGATCATAGTAGTCCCCCTTATCCAGAAGGAGCACTCATGAACTACATGACTGCCATCACAGGCAATCTGACGGCTGGGTCATTTTTGATTGCCTCGATCCTGCAGCGAGAACTGCAAGAGTTTGGCCGCTGCGGTAAATTTCACCGCTGGCATCATCATCGTCTGATCGACAGCGTGCCGGACCAATACAAGTGGCAGTGGCGAATCGCCCCTCCCAAGAACTTTAACCCCAAGGTACATTCCCTACCTAACGGTAAGATGGCGGTTGAGTTTTACACCTGTCGAGTTGTATCTCCCATCAGTATTTTTCGCCATGTAGATCGCTACCCTGCTAATAGCTATGTGGCTAAAGCCAGCAATCAATCTGTCGCCACACTTATTAAATAAGTGCATCCATGCAATAAGGGCACCCAGGGACAGCGGCGCTCAATCGCCGCAGAGGCAAAGCAACTAGCGTAAAAAGCTACTGACAAACCACAACAGCGCCATGGTAACGATGGCAACTAGCGCATTTAACCGCTCGGGAGAGAGCCCTAGACTTTGCTGCCCCACCAGGTTAACCGCCAGCAACCCCAAAAGCACACCTATCAGTAAGCCACCGGCAGCAAAGGCAAAGGAACGCCAAAACTTATGTTCCTTGCGATTAAGAAAAAAGATGGTGGCGGCCACCGAAAATCCCAACGCCGTTGCCGCACTGTTAACCGTAAACCAGGCCAAGGCCGCCAGTGCCAAAAACACAACCGAAGGCCACAGAATATCATCTCGGCTAGGAGTATCTAGCCAGTCCTGTAACCATCCAGGCGGTTGGGGGGATGGCAAAGATACCCGAGGTGCTGAAGCCGACGAATCTGAATTTTTTTCTGCAAATCGAATCCGATCGGGCACCTTGATTTTGCCTTCCTGACGCATGCGCAACCGCTCCATCAGAATGGCATCGTAGGCCGCTTCAATCGCTTCTTTCTGCTGGGGATCGCTTGCACACTCTTCTAGGAGGCGTTTACGAGCCACCTGTACCTCCTCAAATGAAGATGATTCATCCAATCCCAACGTTTTATAATTGCTCTCATTCATATCGACACCTGGTATGTACGGTGGCTATTACGACGATTACAAACGATGATACAACGTACATTTTTGGCAAATAGTGCGATGTACATCAGAAGCACCATTGCCAATTGGCACCATTGCTAATCGACAACATTACCAACTTGCAGCATTACCTACTATATCTATCAGTTTAACCACCCTGGCAAAAAAATAGGCTTAGGATAACAGAAATGTCAGATAACTTTTTAGAAGTTTCCTTGTTTCCTCGATACTCATCCTTATAATTACTGGCAGCTCTAGCACCTATTGCATAGGCCGATGCTGGCTTTCAGTCTAAGCCAAGCAATTTCTATCAATAGATATGTAGATTTTTAACCAGATCGATTTGCAACAGCCGATCAAGCCCGTTGACCAGCTGTTTTTAACAGAATTCTTTGATAAGGTGTGGAAGCCCTGTAAAACTTCTCTGAAGTTATTGAAAACTTGTGAAATAGGACTTTAGATGTGTCTTTACGGGCAGTCTAACTCCAGCAAGAATTATACCTTTGCTGCTTCATTAGAATAAATCGATCTAAAATGAATGCCGTTTGTCAGTCTTTTTAGGTTGGGCTATCTCACGAATCAGTAACGCTGGATTTATTTTTACCTTTTTACCTAGACTCGTATTTTTTTTGGTGTAAGGATTATGACCACGGCCTCTGCCAAAATTTTAGTTGTTGACGACGACCCAGCCATCCGAAATCTTATTCATCGATTCCTAGCAAAGCAGACTTATGAAATGGAATCTGCTGAAGATGGAAAACATGCCCTGGCCGTATTTGAGCAATTTAATCCAGATTTAGTTATTTTGGATGTCAATCTGCCCGATGCGAATGGCTATGACCTCTGCAAGGAAATGCAGTCACGCACGGGTGTTTTTGTGTTGATGCTGACTAGCCGTACTGATGAGTCGGATAAGATTCACGGCTTTAACCAGGGAGCTGATGACTACATTACTAAGCCCTTTAGCTTAGGTGAGTTGGAGGTGCGTGTGGGTGCCATCCTCAAACGACAGCGACCCGTTACAGCGGCTGAACAGCAGTGTCTTACTTTTAATTCCCTGGCGATTGACCCCATCCGTCGAGAAGTTACGTTAGAAGGCCAGCTTGTACCTCTCACAGCGCTGGAATTTGATCTGCTTCACTTCCTGGCAAGCCACCCCGGTCGAGTCTGGCGACGGACTGAGCTGATCCAGAAAGTTTGGGACTATGAATATGTGGGTGACCAGCGGGTGGTGGATGTCCACATTGGTCAAATCCGTAAGAAGATCGAAATTGATACCAATCAACCTACATTGATCCAGACGGTACGGGGCGTAGGGTATAAGTTTGAACCTCCGGCTACTGGTGCTGAAGCGGCTGAAGGATAATGCCTGAGTTGTCCTATGGACACCATGGGCTGAGGGCATCTTAAAAATCTAATCTTTTGGCATAAGGTTTAAGGGCTGCAGACTATATCTGCAGCCCTTTTATCTAAAATCCTGACCGATAGCATTCGATATCGAGGGGCAGGTTTTGACAATCAGCTCAGCCACCGGCCACGGTGGACCATAAAAAAAGCCTCCGCAATACGGAGGCTTTGGACGTGCACTCAAGGAAATTCCTGCCAAGCAGGTGTAAAAGACTCATTGCTTTCAGGTATCACCCGGTCCGTAAGGAACCTATTTAAGATGGTGATACCTAACACCATATACAGTCATTTACTTATCTGCTTTAGCTGCCGACTTGGCGGAGCGACTGGTGTTACGAAGTTTCCATGCACTGGATACAATTTGACTCCAGCGACGCTGAACCCGCTTGGGCGTCCAACCAAGCTGCTGGGCAATTTCAGTGTCGGATGGTGTAGCACGCTGTGGATCTTGCATTTGCTGCTGTTTTAAGGCTAGCAGATGCTGCTGCTCGGCATTTAATTCGCCAATAAACTGTGTCCACTCTTTGGGAGACAGACCCAGATTTTTATCTAGATCAGCCCCAAGCCACTGGTGCACCAGTTCCCAGTTATGGGACTGGGCAAATTTTTCCACATGGTACTTAAACCGCTGCTGCAGATAGTCGCGCTGACGAGGGGTTAAGCCGAGCACTTCATCAATTTCAGAAGCGGCCATATCCTGCAGACGTAGCGCTAAATAGTTGATACAGGCATGTTGGTCCTGATCTTCTAAATAATCTACGAGTTCGCGGATAATGCGATCGCGCAGTACCGCCTCAGCCGGATCGGTGACATCGGCCACCATTTGTTCGCGAATTTGCTGCAGTGCCGAGGAGCGAGAGTCAGCATCATCACTTTTGGGTGAATCCACCGCCATCTCAATGTCTACACAGGTTTCCGCTGGTAAACGCTTGGCAAAGCTTTGGGCCCGCAGCACTAACAGCTGCTGGTTGTAGCAACCGGGCAACGAGATTCGACGCTTAGCATACTGTTCGCTAAAGGCCATATACTCAGCCAGCTCTAGACGAGTTCTGGGAGTATAGTCCGCCTCCAGGTGGTTCTCTCGACGAAAGGCCTTGAGCACCTCAATGTAGAATCCCTGCAGAAAATCTTCCAGGAGATTACAACGTCCCTGGAACCCCAGCTGGGTTTTAGCTGGCGCAATATAGCGATAGGCGATCGCACTCAGACGACTTTGCAGTTCTACCCTTCCCTGGCGAGACCCCAGGCGATAGTACTCCAAATATTTCTGAATCCGATTCTCCGCCAGGGAATGCTGCCAAGCATTCACCTCCCCCGAAGCTTGGATGCGATCGCTCTTGCGACAAATACGAGCGACTTCGATAGCCAGACGATTGGCCACAGCATTAACAGTACGATTACTGCCTTTGACCTGCTCTTGAAGCATCTGCACCAGAAAGCTCACCAGCGCCTGATCAACAGGACATAGTTCGCTTGCAGAGTCGTCCTTAGGGGGCTGGATATCACCAGCAGTAGGCTGATTTTTACCAGCAGTAGGATGAAGAACGACGTTATTAGTTGGCTTAGTTAGGTTTAATACGTTTGTAGCGGTAGATTGAGCTGTCATAATTCCCTTAGTGATGCACGCCCCTTCTATTCGAGGAGCTGTTCAATTTGGCAGTTGGAGCTGTAGGCCTGTCCTTTAGTGGACAGTTTCACTGTAAAGGACACGATCTTGAATCCAAACAACAGTGTGTCACTATCCAAACCAAATAGGTAAAAGCCCTATCCAAAAACCAAATACCGCTCGAATATACAGGGCATCAATAACTCTAAAATGATTACTACATGGTCTTTTAGCAGATGTCTTGGTCAGCGATGCATATGCTTGTACTGACTCAAAAGTAGCGTCCTTGACTGTGACAGTTGAGTGGATAGTCTATTTTATAAATCTATTTTATTCGTGTGACAGTTGTGTGAAACCTATGGGTTTCGACACATTAATTCCAATTGACTAAGTTGCTTACTAATCCAATAATCCCCTGACCTGTTGCACTATTTAATAGCTACGTGAGTCCCAGAGCCTGTCCGGTGCTTTTACGGGAGGCTCGCGTGAAGAGTATGTAGAGAAAAATTACGTTCAGGGGAGAACCTATAAAGCTATGGAAAAGATTGCTTATTTCGATTGCCCAACCGGCATTGCAGGCAATATGTGTCTCGGTGCAATCTTGGCAGCGGGGATGCCACAGGAGGCTCTCTTGGCTCAGTTAAACGGTCTAGGGATAGAGGATGAGTATGATTTTACAGTCGCTCAGGTGAGACGTCAGGAACAAGCCGCGACCGCAGTTACGATCAAATTAAAACGAGCTCACGGCCATCGGCATTTGCCAGACATTGAAACCCTTATTCAGCAGGCCAATTTGCCTGCACAGGTGGTGGACTGGAGTTTGGCTATTTTTCGGGAGTTGGCGGCGGCGGAAGCGGCCGTTCACGGCATCCCAGCCGACCAGGTGCATTTTCATGAGGTGGGGGCCACTGATGCCCTCATAGATGTGGTGGGCACCTGTTTGGGGTTGCACTGGCTGGGGGTAGATCGCATAGTCTGCTCACCGTTGCCGGTGGGAGGAGGTACGATAAAAGCCGCCCATGGACGACTACCTGTGCCCGCGCCGGCGGTTTTGGAACTACTTCGCCGGGCTCAGGCATCCATCTATAGCAACGACATTAACCGGGAGCTAGTAACACCTACGGGAGCTGCGATCGCAACCACCCTGAGTCAGTCCTTTGGCCCCCCTCCAGCCATGACGCTACACCAGGTAGGACTGGGGGCAGGCAGCCACGACTTACCGATTCCCAACATTCTCCGACTGTGGCTAGGCACCGCGCCACTGGACACTCCCCACAGCCATCAGCATTCACACACTTACGGTGGGGCACAGGCTACCCACCCGCATGCCCATGATTTAGCACAGTCGATCCATTTAAACCATCAGCCATCATCACCCGGCTATCAGGAAACCATCGTTGAGCTACAAACACAATTAGACGACCTCAGTCCTCAAGCGCTTGGATATTTATACGATGGCCTATTTCAGGCAGGGGCCTTGGATGTATTTACCCAAAGCGTCGGCATGAAAAAAAATCGCCCCGGCACGTTGCTAACCGTCATTTGTAACGAATCAACCGTTCATACCTGCCAATCACTGCTGTTCGCAGAAACCACCACACTAGGCATCCGTCGCACCCATCAGCAACGGCAGACGCTCTACCGTACCTGGCAATCCGTTAACACCCACTACGGCCCTGTACAAATCAAAGCAGGCTTAGCCACCCCTGACGGACCTGTCATTAACCTGCAGCCTGAATATGAAACCTGCGCACAGCTAGCTCGACACCATGGCATTGGATGGAAACGGGTCCAGTGGGCCGCCATTGCAGCCGCTCAGCCGCTCTACCAAACCCGCAACGGTGCTGTAGCCTCTGCCGGGCCATGGCTCGATGGCAATAACGCACCGGCCGACCAACAAACCAATCATCACTAAGGCTCAATTGGAGCCCAGTGGAACTCTTTCATGATCTGAGAAAAAATACGATACTCCTCAAATGAAGCCGTTTCTGCACTGTCAGCTCCATTGTCAGCTTCCGCCTCGTCTTGCTGAATTTGCACCAAGTTGTACTGCACATCGCTGCCGCAAATGGCCAAGGTCACCCCATAGATCTCTAAAAAGTTGATAATCCATTGGCATTCTTCCCGAGGAAACTGACCGTAGTAGTGAATCAAATCAGCAATACGGGCATCGAGATAGGGGTGAGAATTAGGAGAGACCAAAATCAACTTCAATAAGATAATGGCCAGAGTTAATGGTCGACCGTTGGTCAACAAAAGACTAAACAACGGCGACGGCGTTTCACAGTCTTCGGTCATTAAATAATCAATGACACGGTTGCTGGTAAGCAAGGTCAGCGAAGGGTCAAGAGCTTGTTCATTGAATTTGACATACAGCCCGTCCAGTTTATGCCGCAGTCGATTTTCAAGGGTGACGACAAACTCAGTTTTTGTAGCCGAAAACAGCAGATACTCTATCAGGCTGTTTTTATAGCTGGCATAGCTGAGCCCCTGGGTCTGCTCATGAAAAATTCGAGCCAGGTTACGATAGCTAAACATGCCTCGTTTAGCTACCAGTGCCCTAATTACCTGTAGAGCACTATCCCCTAACATCGTCGGATTATTTCGACGAATGCCCTGCCTAGGAACCTGCTGAAAATGGGCCGTGTACATGGCCAGGTCAAACTTAAACTGGTTTCTCAATCGCTGCGATAGGACCCTTGCAGCTTCCCGTTGCTCTAGAGGATTACTGGTATCTATATATTGAGGTGCTAGTAGATAGGCGGTATATCGTCTGGACCAGTGGGGATCTTCGCTGCTAAAGCGATTTTCAACAAATAGCTTTAGATCTTGAAAATCTTCGCTATCAACAAAATCTTGCAGCCATTGGCGCAGTCGTTTAACCGTAGGTGACACCGATAGCCTGCGAATAGTCGGATCGGCAAACAGCTGGATCAACTCACGAATAGCGGCATATTCACGGGCCACTTCCCAATTGTTAATCAAGATGTAGCAAGAACGCTTAAGGGTATTGTGAAATTCCTTTTTATCGTTAGCAAACAGTATGGAGTACAAAGCCGGTACTGTATTTGTGCTAACGGTTTCATGATTTTGTAAAAAAAGGCCCTTAAATTCGTCAAGCACATCAACCGCAGGCCAGGACTTGACGATATCTAGCAAAAAGTCATAGATCGTTTGCTGAGCCTGCTGAACGTCCTGGTGACGACGTCTTGGATTAAACGAATCAGAAACCCTATCAACAACCATGCAAATTACTGGTGTAAAAGGCCACAGGCACTACTAATCGCAAAATTCACGGCTAAATAGACAAATACTTAATCGAAGCTAAGAAATGTGTCCAGATATTCACTTTGTAACAAGAAAACACCCACCTTGGAAAGTATATTTACGCTGAAGTTTCCTCCGTAACACTACTGAACCGCTCAATCAGCAGAATTTTGCGCATTCATTAGCCCCTGTCAGCTGCCTTTACAAACAAAGCGTTGACTAGATCTTGATACCCACAGGACCGCGTTACTAAAACTATAGTCTAGTACAAACTTACAGACGCCGCCCCTGTAGGTTTTTTAAATATCAGTAAAAAAATCAGAAAAATGGGGGCGGAGGGACTTGAACCCTCACGACCGTTTAAGGTCAGCGGATTTTCACCCTCCCACAGCTTTCGCTGTTGCCACGCAATGCGGGTTTTGAGGATTGGACCCTCCCTTTACCCTCGACTTGACGTTAGGGTAGCTCCCGTCGGGCCTCTGCACCTTCCCGGTTAAAAGGGTGAAGAATGAGCGATGAAGAACGAATTTAAATTCTGCCTTCCCACTTCCTTCTTCTGTCTTCTAACGGGCTTGGCTCAGGATTGCCATATCTCCATCCAACAAAGTTGGCTATGGAAACTTAGGTTTCCCTGAGTTTGAGAGCTTCCACTTAGCAGATTTCTCCACTAAGGCTCAGTTTTCTAAGTCCGCAGCGTCTACCATTCCGCCACGCCCCCTTAGCTGGTTATCTACCATAGCATCAGCACGCACAGCCCGCTATGCCGGTAGAAAAATACCTGTTTAATTCCAACACCAACTGGTATTCTGTGCAACCCCTTGAACGTTATGATGACTAACGATACATGCGCAGTGTCTACAAGTTATGGATAACCTCGATATCTCACTTCTGATTACGCTAGGGGTTTATGCCGGTTTGGCAGGACTTTACTTGGTTGTCATTCCTGGGGTGCTGCTTTTTTATCTAAAACAGCGGTGGAATGTGGCCACATCTATAGAAAGATTATTGATTTACTCGCTGGTGTTTGTGTTTTTTCCTGGGATGCTGCTGTTATCCCCGTTTCTCAACTTTAGACCTCAACGTCGTGAGATTTAATCATGCGGCGAATTGACGTAATTGGTGTTGGTCTAGGTATCTTCTTGACCGGCGGGGGATTGTATCTGATTCTTTCCATGGCTGGTTTGGATGGTATTTCGGCGGGCATCTGGAGTCAGGCAATTTTTGCAGGGGGGCTGTTGGGCTGGGTACTCACCTATTTGACTCGGGTGTTTTCCCAAAAAATGACCTACAATCAGCAGCTGCAAGACTATGAAGACGCCGTTCTTCAAAAACGTTTGGATGAAATGTCCGATGAGGAGATAGCACAGCTCCAGGCGGAATTGGAGGCGGAGAAAAAGTCTTAGTTAAATTGCACACACAGGGGTTATGGGTAAATCGGTTTCAGCTCAATTTCAAACATTGCAGGGCCAGAAAAGCTGTGCACTTATTCCGTTTATTACGGCAGGCGATCCAGATTTAGATACTACCGCCGCTGCTCTCAGGGCGCTTGATCGAGCCGGGGCTGACTTGATTGAGCTCGGTGTACCTTATTCTGACCCGCTGGCGGATGGTCCGGTGATTCAGGCCGCAGCGACACGGGCGCTGGAGCGGGGTGTCACCCTGGATGATGTACTCAAGCTGGTGGCTGAGGTTGCCCCCCAAATAGCTGCACCGATTGTGCTGTTTACTTATTACAACCCCATCCTCAATCGAGGCATTGAGCAGTTTTTACAGGATATTTATCAGGCTGGGGCTCGCGGTCTGGTGGTGCCAGATTTACCCCTGGAGGAAATGGAGGTACTGCTAAAGCCCGCTGAAAAAATTGGGATTGAGGTGACATTGCTGGTGGCTCCTACCACCCCAAAAGAACGGATTGTTGCGATCGCACAGCAGTGTCAAGGCTTTATCTATCTAGTGAGTGTGACTGGCGTGACCGGCATGCGCAGTGAGATTGGCAGTCGTGTCCAGGAGTTGCTACAGGAGCTACATAAGGTCACGGATAAACCCATTGGTGTGGGGTTTGGAGTGTCTTCCCCAGAGCAGGCAACTCAGCTTAAAGCATGGGGTGCCGACGGCGTTATTGTTGGCAGCGCCTTTGTCAAGCGACTTGCCCCAGACAATGTCACATCTACCAATGGTGTAGCTAATGTTGAAACCTTTTGCCAGGAGCTAAAAACAGCTCTGGGCTAACACACTAATCCTTTAAAAGAACAACGGCCTCCAGGATTGCTCAATCAGCAACTGGAGGCCGTTGTTTTATAGCTGGCATACGCGAGCAACCACAGCTCAACCTCAGTATGTTGTCTTAACAGCAGGTCACAATTGCTGCAAATACCTGCCAGGTTCACATATTGGAACACTTCATTCCACATAAATGTCCGGATTTTGCTTGACATTCGGCCCATCAGTGTCTTCGCAATCATCTGCGACTTGTTACAAAGCAATGAAAAATATTGCGACGCGTGAACTTCAATAATTCTTCACGTTCATTTAAGTGATCTTCAATGATGTACCTAACCTCTCTTAAATCAGGACATCGGATTCGCGATCCCCAGTAATTTGGTACGCAAAGTGGCTAAACCTCGCGTTTCTTTCTAAGTTTCTTATCAAAGTTTCCTGTTTTAGGACGCTTCCGTGTCAACACTTAAAAATTCCTTGATGTTGTTAGGTATTGCACTCTTCCAAAGCAGAGTGTAATAATCCTTGACCAGAGATAGGAATAACCGTATAAATACGTCAAACTTCCTTAATTTATTAAATTGTTGAACACTTTGAGTAAGTGGTTGTGCTTAAGCCTGTAGCGAAGCTTTGCAGGGAATTTACTTACAAGTAGTTTGCAATTTAGTTAAAAACCCACGTGATCGCAAATTTGCGTGTGGTTATTACCGTTTGCTTCGAGTTGCTTCTAAATAAAGGGCGATGTTAATAGCTGTTTGCCTTGTTGTTGGTGCCTGTGAGGGGTTATGAGAGTTTTGAAAAACCGTCCTGGAGGTGCTGTTCGGCACTTGCTTAAAGCCGTAAGTTTTTTCCTAGTGGGTGTTTTATTAAGCACGTTGCTGGTCTATACCCATAACCCTGTGATGCCCGTGAGCGCTCAGGTCCAAATTGAAAACACCGCATCGGGTGCCTTCGATGATCCGAGTAACCCAGACCGCCCCAGGGTGGTGGCTCCGGGTAATACGACGACAGTGGGGGCCAGTAGCGGCGATCAGCTACTTAGAATCACTAAAACAGCCGATAAATCCGCCGCCGAACCGGGTGATGTCGTGATTTATCGGCTTTTAGTTGAGAACCTGAGTGCCCTGGATGCCACGCCTCTCACCGTTGTGGATAATCTGCCACGGGGGTTGGAATACATTGAGGACTCGGTAAACACTTCGCCCACTCCTCCCAATCTCTTATCTTTTACCCTTTCAGGACGGCAACTTGATTTTCAATTTGACTCCCTGGCAGCTGGTACAGCGTTGCAAATTCTCTATGCAGTTACCCTCACTCCCGATTCGATCCGAGGCTCTGGTGTAAACGTGGCGACAGCGTCTGCCCCTGGTTTCCCAACGGCCCAGGCTGAGTTCCGTTTGACGATTCGTCCCGGTATCTTGTCCGATTGCGGCACCATCATTGGCCGTGTCTTTGTGGATAAGAACTTTGATGGCGAACAACAGTCGGGAGAGCCCGGTGTTCCCAATGCCGTTGTCTACCTGGATGACGGTAACCGCATCATTGCTGACCCAGATGGCTTGTTCTCCATGGCTAACGTGGTATCGGGTAACCGTGTCGGTGTGCTTGACCTGAGCAGTCTGCCAGGTTACACCCTAGCCCCTAACCTCTACCGTCTAGAAAACAACAGTCAGTCTAGATTGGTGCGTCTAGAGCCAGGCGGTCTGGCACGTATGAACTTTGCAGTAACACCGACCTACGGGGAGGGCCAGAACTAATGATGATGCGTCTGTTATCTAATTCAACTTGTCTGGGGTTGCTGACCACCGTTGCTGGTGCGATGGCGCTGCTCCATCCCGTAGAAGCGGCTCAAGAGTCAGCGGTTTTGTCTACAACTGCAAGCACTGAACTGTTGTTGCCGATGGCGGGCAACACAGTTCCTACGCCAGAAACCGCTGAGCTACTGGCCCAGGCCAGTGATGACTTGCCTGACGACCTGCTTGATGCCAACACACTGCCAGTAGAAGAAGACCCAGGGGAAGCTGAAGGGTTTATTGACGAAACAATTATTCGTCAGGTCCCCAGTACTCTACCGCCGCTTATCCAAGATGAGCTAGGAGATGATCTTACCCTGGAAATTTTTCCAGTGGGCGACTCATTTTTGCCTGCTGATGGGCGATCTACTCTGGTTTTGAGAGGGGCCATCCTGGATGCCTCCGATCGGCCCGTCAGCGAGGATGTCGTAGTTACCCTGACCACTTCGGCAGGGGCATTTATTGGTGCTGACTACGACATTGATCGGAGTGGTTTTCAGGTACTGGCCCGTCAAGGAGAATTTGAGGTTGAACTGAGGTCTTCTCTCGATGCTCAACAGGTGACTGTGCGGGCCAGCGTGCCTGCCCGTGAAGCGCTGGGTTTGGTAGGTAATGAAGAGACTGCTCAGCAACCTGTTGCCGAGTTGGATGGTTACACTCAGCTGAATTTCACCACCCCCTATCGTCCTTCATTGGTAGCCGGTGTGGTTGACTTTCGCTTTGGACCTGGTGCCACTGACTTCTGGGGTCGCTATGCGGATTTCTTGGACCCAGGGGATATCGGTGAATACAAGGGGGATTTAGATGCAGCTATTTTTGCCACTGGCACCATTGGCGACTGGTTGTTGACAGGGGCATTTAATAGCGATCGCGCCCTGAATGAACGGTGTAATGACAACCGTCTGTATCGGGATGTTCAAAACTGTGAGCAGACTTATCCCACCTATGGCGACAATTCAACCACTGATTTTCTGACGCCATCCATCGATAGCTTCTATGTGAAGTTTGAGCAGGATTCTCAGATTGTCGGCTATGAACCCAACTTCTTTATGTGGGGTGACTACGACACGTCAGAATTCGCCCGGTTCTCCCAAGACTTCTCGGCGTTAAATCGTCAGCTCCATGGCTTTAAGGGTAACTACACTTTTAGCAATGGCCTACAGCTGACGGCGCTCTATGCCAACGACATCCGGGCTCTGCAGCGGGACACCATTGTTCCCGATGGCACCAGTGGTTATTACTTCTTGTCCCGTCGTCTGATCCTGGCCGGTAGTGAAGACCTGTTCTTTGAAATTGAAGAACTTAACCGACCGGGCACAGTGATTGAGCGGGTCCGGTTAGTCAGAGGGGTGGACTACACCATTGACTATGATCGGGGCTCTGTCTTGTTTAACAGTCCAGTTTCTTCTGTTGATGCCAATCCCTTTGGCCCAGCCTTAGTTCGTCGCATTGTGGCCACTTACCAAGTGGATAGTGACGAAGCTGATGGCGATTTGTTTGGCGGACGGTTGCAGTACAACTTTGACACCAGTCTGGAATCTCCTAGCTGGGTGGGTGCATCGGCAATCTTTGAAAACCAGGGTGCCCAAGACTTTAGTCTGTTGGGAGCAGACGCCCTGATTTCTTTGGGGAATAACGGCCATCTAGTGGCGGAAATTGCTCGGTCCGAGTTAGACAATCCCCTGGTGGATGAAGAAGGGGTGGCCGTCAGGCTTGAAGCCAGCGGCCAAATCACTCCTGATTTAGGCGGTACGGCCTATTTCAGAAATGCTGAAAGTGGTTTTCGTAACACCGCCACTACCAGTTTTAGACCCGGGCAAACTCGCTGGGGTGGTCAGCTAGGGTACAACGTCAGCCGCAACACTCAGCTGCAGTTTCAGTTTGATCGAGAAGAAAACGATGGTAATGAAGATTTAATTCCCACCACGTTGGATGATTTGATCAATCCTGGATTAACGCGCTCCACAGGAGCTGTAATTAATAACTCCATTACCACCGTACGGGCAGGGGTACAACAGCAGTTTGGGACAATCACGGGTAATTTAGATTGGATTCATCGCGATCGCAACGACCGCGTAACCGGTAACGATGTGGAGTCTAATCTCGTCTCTGCAGGACTCACCTGGCCCTTGGCGGAGAAAGTTTCTCTTCGGGCCCAAACCGACATTGCCATCGGTGACGAAGATGAGGCTTACCCAGGTCAAACTGTTGTGGGTGTGGACTGGGCTGTGCTGCCCGAGGTTACCCTGAGATTTGCCCAGCGATTCTTCCACGATGACGACATTACCCCTGATGCCCTGACCACCGTTGACGCCCTAGTCAATTATGACCTCACCGACAACACTGAGCTGACCGGACGTTATTCAGTGTTGGGGGCCAACAACGGTATGAGCGGTCAAGGGGCATTGGGCCTCAACCATCGCATTAACCTCAGCCCCGGTTTGCATGTAGATCTGGGATACCAAAGGATTTTTGGAGACAGTTTGGCGTCGATCACGGGGGGCACTCAATTTGCCCAGCCCTATGCGGTGGGACAGTCAGCCGCATCCCTGGGATTAATTAGCGGCAGCACCTACACCGTCGGAGTGGAGTACACTGACAACTCTGATTTCCAGGCCAGTGCTCGGTTTGAACACCGAGATTCAGATGGTGAAGACAACACCGTTATTACCGCTTCGGCTGCCGGGAAACTCTCATCGGCCCTGACCACGTTGCTGCGGTTTGAACATGCCAACTTCTCTAACCTGACCAATGACACTGTTGGTAGTCGTCTCAATAGCTCCACCAGTGCTCGTCTGGGATTGGCTTACCGCAACCCTTACAGTGACAAATTCAACGGTTTGTTGAGCTATGAATATGCCATCAACCCCTCTAGTACTCCCAACTCCTTGCTAGTCGGGGCGGGGTCAGACTCTATCCAGGAACATACCTTAGCGATGGAGGCCATCTACGCCCCTAGCTGGCGTTGGGAATTTTACGGCAAGTATGCGCTGAGAGCCACCAACGCGGATTTGGATTCTCTCGGGGTGACCTCCTCCAATACCATTCACCTGGGCCAGTTGAGAGCCACCCATCGCTTTGCCTATCGCTGGGATTTGACCGGAGAGGTGCGCTATATCACTCAGCCTGAAACCAATTTTGACGAAGTTGGTTTTGCCCTAGAGGCAGGTTATTACCTCACCCCAGAATTACGATTGGGCTTGGGCTATAGCTTTGGTAGCGTCAACGATCGTTCATTGGGGGGCAGCGGCTACCGCTCCGATGATGGTCCCTACATCGGCATCACCTACAAGGTAAATGAACTGTGGGATCAGTTTGGCCTACAGCAAGTAGCGCCTCCTCAGCAGTCAGAGTCCTTTATTGAAACCGACAGTTCACCGCCGCCCGAACCCGTCAGTGGTCTTCCGGTTTCTTCACAGACAACAAATGGGGGTGAGGAGTAATGAGAGCATTCATGTACGTATCCAAGCTAATGGGGGCTGCCGCCCTGGCTGCCACACTACCGCTGACGGCTCAGCTTTTAACCGCTGGCATGGCAACGGCCCAGGAGATTACGCCCTATTCTGTAATTGTGAATGCAGCCATCGATGGTGAAATTCGCCCCGATGATGCCCTCACCTTGAGGGAAGCTATCTCAGTGGTGAATGGTACTCTGCCGGTGGATGCCCTCAGTGCGGCTGAGCGCGCCCGAGTTACCCCTGCGGCCAGTCCAAGGATTAATTTTAGTTTGGCTGGGGATACCACCATTGCTTTAGGGTCTCCACTACCACCGATTATGGCCAATGGCACCCTGGTGGACGGCACCAGTCAGCCAGGCTATGGGCCGGTTTCTGCCCCTGAAACCATGGTTACTCCAGTGCCCACCCCCATTGTGGCCTTAACTCCAGCTTCGGGAGCTGAAGTGCCCCGAGGGTTAACCATTACGGCAGATAATGTGACGGTGCGGGGGCTGAGCCTCTATGGGTTTTCCGCTAGACATCGGTCTACGCAAACCACTCCCCCAGCGGATATTTTTATTAGCCATCTATCCCCTCCCATTGATGCTGGGTTGCCCGACTCTCCTGGTTGGCGCACCCTTCGCCCCGATGAGGATTCTGATGCCCCCGTCGGTGTGGTGGTTGAAGACAACTGGTTAGGGATGTCGCCATCGGGTCAAATGCCCTCGGAAGAGCAGCTATCGGCCCTGGGTGTATTTGTCTTTAACGGTCTCGATACGGTTATTCGGCGCAACAGGATTGAATTCCATGAGGGCAGCGGCATTATTACCGGTGCCCAGGCCATGGGCATGGAGGTGACGGAAAACAGACTCTATGCCAATGGTACTGCCGGGATTCCCGATGGTATTCGTCTCGATGGCAACATCGACGGGGCCGAAATCTATGGCAATCTCATGTGCGGCACCGACGGCAGTGGCGTCTTTATGTTTAAACCCGAAGGGTCGGCCCGCATTTATAAAAATGACATTCGCTTTAACGGTCGTCGCTTTAGACGGGCGGCGGTTTATCTCATG
>JBCCJR010000081.1:0-15904 GCA_039045805.1 Cyanobacteria bacterium P01_C01_bin.118 | reverse complement strand
GGGAGACAGGTGACGATTGCCCCTAAATTGGCATGGCGTTAGTTGACACCGTAGGTGAGTACTAAAAGCTCCAGGTATCAACAACTATGGATAGTGAAACCGATACGTATTCAGATGAGATGATATCTCTCCTCATCAATCTCGTAGTCAAGTAGGGCCGATTAATATCGCATACGAGTAGGTATTGAATACACGTAAGGAGTCAGCAAAATGGTTCGCAATCGTGAAGGGCAGCCAGTCCCCTCGGTAACCTTTCGGATAGTTACGGAGGCGGGCGGGCACGATTTGTCGACGGCGGTTCTCTTTAAGTATAAAACCGTGGTGGCATTTGCGGTTACAGGCGCTTTTACCTGCCCCTATGCGCCTATTCAGCTATTGGCCTATAACGAATATGCCAACGTATTTCGGGCCAATGGTGTAGACGAGATTCTTTGCATTTCGGTTAATGATCCGTTTTCTCTAGCGGCTTGGGCTCAAGCAGAAGGAGCCGATCAGGTACGGTTTATCCCCGATGTGAGCGGTGAGTTTACCCGCCAGATGGGAATGCTGGTCAACCTTGCTGATAAAGGTATGGGACAACGCTCCTGGCGCTATTCCATGTTGGTAAAAGACGGGCTCATTGAAAAGATGTTTATAGAAAAAGATGGCTTTGAAACCATGCCCGTGGTTGCTAATGCCGAGACCATGCTGAACTACATTAACCCGACAGCCGAGAGACCTAAACAGACTGCCATGCTGATGCATATGTGGCGGACAATGCTTGCTGCCTAAGCAATAAGGAGCTAATAGCTGCCGTATTTTTGCCTGAAGCAAAACCTGCCCACGGCGCTCCTTCTAAAAAAACAACAGTGTGGGGATTGAGTGGGGCAGCTGAGCAATTATGCCCGATCTCTTAATAATAATTATCATGCTTAAATGGATCCTAAGTTAGAATTATTCTAAGATAAGATCCAGTTGCATTGAGCTAGCTGCTCAATTGCTCATTCCCCGTACCTGTAACGATATACAAGAGAGGAAATACCATGAGTAAATGCCCATTTTCAGGAGCAACTCAAACATTCACCGCTGGTGGTGGCACTGCTAACCGAGACTGGTGGCCGAATCAGCTAAATCTCAAGATCCTCCATCAGCATTCCCCCCAGTGCAATCCCATGGGCGATGCGTTTAACTATGGTGAGGCATTTAAGAGTCTTGATTTAGATGCGGTCAAAAAAGATATTTTTGCTTTGATGACCACTTCCCAGGACTGGTGGCCAGCGGACTATGGTCACTACGGTCCTCTATTTATACGCATGGCATGGCACAGTGCTGGTACCTATCGTATCGCCGACGGTCGTGGTGGTGCTGGCACTGGTAATCAGCGGTTTGCGCCGGTTAACAGCTGGCCCGATAATGCCAACCTCGATAAAGCCCGCATTCTGCTTTGGCCCATCAAACAGAAATATGGTGAGAAAATCTCCTGGGCTGACCTGATGATTTTGGCGGGTAACTGTGCTCTGGAGTCTATGGGGTTCAAAACCTTTGGGTTTGCCGGTGGTCGTGAGGATATTTGGGAGCCAGAAGAAGACATTTACTGGGGACCTGAGACTGAATGGTTGGGAGATAAGCGCTACACCGGAGACCGCGATCTGGAGAATCCTCTGGGTGCGGTGCAAATGGGTTTGATCTATGTCAATCCAGAAGGCCCTAACGGTCATCCTGACCCAATCGCGTCGGGGCGAGACATTCGTGAAACCTTTGGTCGGATGGCAATGAACGATGAGGAGACTGTTGCCCTGGTGGCTGGTGGCCATACCTTTGGTAAATGCCACGGTGCCGGTGATGCGGCCCTGGTGGGACCTGAACCTGAGGGGGCCACTATTGAGGAACAAGGTCTCGGCTGGAGGAACAGTTTTGGTACGGGTAAAGGTGTTGATGCGATCACCAGCGGCATCGAAGGGGCCTGGACCACTAACCCAGTGCAGTGGGATAACAACTATTTTGAAAATCTGTTTGGCTATGAGTGGGAGTTAACTAAAAGTCCTGCTGGTGCCCATCAGTGGGTCCCTAAAGGAGGTGCTGGCGCAGATACGGTGCCCGATGCCCACGATTCGTCAAAGCGTCATGCTCCCATGATGACCACTGCCGATATGGCTATGAAGATGGACCCTGCCTATCGACCCATTGCCAGACGTTTTCTTGAAAATCCCGATCATTTTGCAGATGCGTTTGCTCGGGCATGGTTTAAGTTAACCCACCGCGATATGGGACCTCGGGTACGCTATCTTGGCAAGGATGTGCCTGTAGAAGAGTTAATCTGGCAGGACCCTATGCCTGCAGTGACTCATCCACTGATTGATGAACAGGATGTCGCCACTCTCAAAGCGACAATTCTTGATTCAGATTTGTCGATCTCTCATCTTGTTTCCACTGCCTGGTCTGCGGCATCTACCTTCCGGGGCTCCGATATGCGGGGTGGCGCTAACGGTGCCCGTATTCGTCTGGCCCCACAAAAGGACTGGGAGGTCAATCAGCCTACTCAATTGAGTGCTGTATTTCAGGTTTTAGAGGGGATCCAGAAAAACTTCAACAATGCCCAGACCGATGGTAAAAGAGTTTCTCTAGCAGACCTGATTGTTTTGGGGGGCTGCGCAGGTGTGGAGCAAGCGGCCAAGAATGCCGGGCATACGGTTACGGTTCCTTTCAACCCTGGCCGCACAGATGCATCCCAGGCGCAAACAGATGTGGAGTCTTTTGCTGTTCTGGAACCTACTGCCGATGGGTTCCGTAACTATCTCAAGGGTAAATACTCGGTATCTGCTGAGGAACTGTTGGTGGATCGGGCTCAGCTGCTGACGCTGAGTGCCCCTGAAATGACGGTGCTGATGGGAGGTCTGCGGGTTTTGAATACCAATTTTGACCATTCTAAACACGGTGTGTTTACTAAACAGCCAGAAACTCTTACCAATGATTTCTTTGTGAATTTGTTGGATCTGGGTATTACATGGAAGGCAACTAATGAGACTAGTGAGGTGTTTGAGGGGCGCGATCGCACCACAGGTGAACTCAAGTGGACCGGCACCCGTGTCGATCTGATCTTTGGCTCCAACTCTCAGCTGCGGGCCCTGGCTGAAGTCTATGGATGTGCCGATTCTCAACAGAGATTTGTCCATGATTTTGTGGCCGCGTGGGACAAAGTCATGAACCTGGATCGCTTTGACCTGGCTTAGGGAGCGCAGTCTCAAGACTAAGACATTGGGTTAGAAGCCCTCTTTTTCAGTAAATAACAAGGGGATAGGATAAAAATCCTGTGGGAATAGTGAGACATCTCATAATCTTACTATTCCCGACTCTCTATAAAGGCTCAAGACCATGGGCTTATCAACACTTACCGCCTTCTTTAAGGACGGAGGTCACAATGAATGACTCAACCTGCCAACTGTTTCGAGGTGTTCTCTTCGTTTTGGGGCTATGCGAAATTTTAGCCGATCCACTGTTCTGGCTAGGAGTTACTTTCCTATGGATATATTATTGGATGCTGCTGTTTTAGATAATTGTTTGTTTGCTGTCTGACCGACAATTATCATAAAACTAAGTTTTATCGGTTGCCATGCTAACTCTTGTTTTTACCCTGATTGCTGCTCTATATGGACTGTTTATGCTCCTATTTAGAGTTTCACTACCGGGACAAATGGCCGCCATTGAACAGCTGAGACAAGATAGTCAAAATGTGGAGGCAAACCAATCCCATGAAGTGATATCGCAAATCACAAAATGGAACCAAACCATAGCTGCCTACAAAAAATATAGAACCATCTGGTGGTTAAAACCTATTTTTCCTAAAGACTGGGACTATGTAGAACTTATCAAAATTCCCCATGCTCGCTAACGTCATATTGTCGATTAGAGAGTAAAAAAAATCCGATAGGGGTAATCCCTACCGGATGAGAGGAGTGTATAAGTCTTAATCGTTTTAATCAAAAGGAATTCCAGACTTACCTAGAAACCTTACAAATCACCCCATTCTTCAGGAAGTACATTAGCGACCAGTTCAAAGTTACCATTACCATCAGGCGTTAACACATAAGCCAATCCCTGGGGAGCTGGATAGATGCCGGTAGCCGCCTCAAAGATATCATCGTGACCGACGATCACAGTATTCTCTCCACTGTCAGGAACAGCCGTCAGCAAAGGCATTACGTTATCCTGCATTTCCGTAACCTGGGCGTCGGTATACTCTTCAAATGGGAGAAAGTTTAGCTTAGAGTTTTTCTCATGGCGACCAAAGGCAATATCTGCTGTTTTCCAGGCTCGACAGTAGTCGCTGGCGATCACATTACCTACGGGAATTGCCTTGTCAGTAAAGGCTGCACCAATATCTTCAGACTGTTTAATCCCAACATCATTTAGCTTGCGCTGAGTTTCACAGTCATCCAACCTCATGTTGGGATCTGCCTGGTCAGCATAGTCTTTCTCAGTTTGAGCATGACGGAAGTAAATGACGTGACCGCCCTCTTTTAGCGCAGCTAATAGTTCAGCCCCAGCTAGCTTATCTTGGAAGTCAGCGTTAGCTTGCTCTCCTTCGCTGTAATCACCGCCTTCG
The DNA here is from genome assembly GCA_039045805.1 of Cyanobacteria bacterium P01_C01_bin.118. Taxonomy (GTDB): domain Bacteria; phylum Cyanobacteriota; class Cyanobacteriia; order Phormidesmidales; family Phormidesmidaceae; genus Leptothoe. The sequence goes on along the minus strand of JBCCJR010000081.1, from coordinate 11,322 downwards.
CCACCTTCACCGCCTTCGCCACCTTCGCCACCTTCACCGCCTTCACCGCCTTCGGGAGCTACCTCTTCAGTGACAGGCGCTTCAGCTTCACCGCCTTCACCGCCGCCGCCACATGCACCAAGGGCAGCAATCATACCAACAGTTAAAAACAGCTCCAGAGGCTTCAATTGCTTCTTCATAACTCACCTATACTGAGAATTACTCTCACTAAAAATGTAGGACAACATTGAGCCTATAGTTAACGAGATCGCATGTCAATTGCACATTTTGTATTTTTTACTGTTAAAGATTATACGCTATGCGATTGGATTAGGGCAAAGTCTAACTACTATCGTGCGAAGTTCCTTGTTTGCCTCATCAAAAATTGCGTCATTTTTTTATTTGAAGAGTATTTAATCTCAACAAATTCTGTATGTAATCCTTAAAAGGAATCCAAGGACGAGCTACTGATGCCTTTTTACTCCTTAATAATCGCCACTGCTTATCGATATTAAATGGAGGGTAACGATTGCTATCTATAGGAATTATTCCTGGTTATGATGGTTGAAAATTTAGATAGATGCATAAGATTGATATTTTCTAAGGGGCGTCTGTGACGGTAGATTTAACCAAACGGTACAATCCGATGAAGTTGCATGTTGCGCTCATGGCCAATCTATCCACTCCGAAACCGACATCTCCAAGCGAAGAGTCTTTGCAGCAGTTGATGCAGCAGGCAAATATTTCCAGCCAACGGGCGCTGGCAGAAAAAGCCGATGTCTCACGCTGGCAGGTGCAACAGCTGCGCCAGGGCAAGATTGAGACGATGCGTTTGTCTGTGCTTAAAAAACTAGCGGAGGCTATGGATTGTTCTTTGGTAGATCTGTTGCAGACTTTTGATTCAAAACAGTCTGAGCAAGCTATTGGTGCAACAGATAACAACAACGAAGTTACCCTCCTGCGACAAGAATATGCTCGTCTGGAGAAATGTTTAGAACAACAGCATGAGACCTTGCACCATCAATTTCAAACGGATGCGCTGCAGGTACTGGAGTCCTGGCTCACCTATTGGCCAACAGCAGCAAAAGCCGCCACAGACCGTGACGACTTTGACGCTAAAAAATTATTACCGTTAGTCAAACCGGTGGAGCGATTGGTAACCAGTTGGGGGGTAAGTGCTATCGGCTCAGTGGGGGAACAACTTGCCTACGATCCACAACAGCATCAGCTGGCTAGAGGTATGGCCACCACTGGCGATCCTGTACGCATTAGCCATGTGGGTTATCGTCACGGTGAAAACCTGTTCCAGCGGGCTAAGGTCTTGCCGGTTAATCTTTAAAGGAACACTCCACCGTGATTTGCAGATTAGCCTCGGCGCTGCCCTCTGTAATGTAAGGGATGCCAGATGAACCTGCGATTTTAAGACCAAATTCGAGGTTTACCTTGTCCACATTGCCGCTGCCCAGCTCCTTAAAGGCGGTCAACACATAGCGGGTGTACTGGGTAATCGTATTTTTAACCGTGGGTAGCTGTCGTTGAATGCCCGATGAAAAGGCTCCTTTTGAAACTCGCCCTGTTTCTTGACTACCGGTGGCGTCGGCCGTGGGTACATCGTTGCGATCAGCGGCTTCAATATAGATCGTAGTGCCGTCTTCTAAAACAATGGGTGCGAGTTGAGACATAGTCGTTGTCCTATAGGGGTAGATGCTGTCCTTTCTATGCCCATTTTTTAAGACAGACTCACTACCGTTGATATGAATTCAGGATATGGGGCTAATACAACTCCCGCGCTTATTGAAAATCTATATTATTTATGTGATTCAAACTGTATCCTCACAGTTCGAATATTTAATAGAAACTATCGTTAATTGATTAAACCCTGATTAATCATTTTACAAAGGCTTTTTAAGCAGCTATTGCTAGCTATAGAGTCATCGAGGCTTGACCAACCAGACCAATCTAAATAAGAATGAGTATCAATGTTACTAGTGTAAACCAGCGTGAGTAGCGGATGGTGCAGGTAAGGTGATGCCTTGCCAAAGGAGAATCCTATGTCTTTCTATTCCGATGATGTATGGAAAGCTGAGCTAAACGCCCGAGGCTATCGCTCTACGCCCCAGCGTCAGAAAATTCTTAATATTTTTCAGACCTTGAGCCAAGGCAACCATCTAAGTGCTGAGGATCTCCACGACATACTCAAGAACGATGGTGAACGCATTAGTCTGTCAACGGTTTATCGAACGCTACATCTATTGGTGTATATGGGTTTACTCCGGGAGTTAGAATTGGCTGAAGGACATAAGCATTACGAACTAAATCGTCCCCTACGGGATCACCATCACCACCTAGTGTGTGTGCAATGCGGTAAAACCCTTGAGTTTCAAGAAAATAGCATTGATCGCATTGGCCAGGGCCAGGCAGATAGCTCTGGCTATCATGTGTTGGACTGCCAGCTGATGCTCTATGGGGTATGCCCCGATTGCAAGATGCGGGGATCATCCCTGGCTGATGATAACTGAATCAGGCCCATAGATGCTCTTTCAACTAAGGCGTTTAGCAATAATCATAAATGCTCTTTGAACTACGTGCATCAAGCTATGGTTTTGCAACTATTGAATCAAACCCGGGCCTATGGTGACTTGAGCAGTGATAACCATGGCCTTATTTATTTTCGGAAATCAATGTATGGCTTGAACTAACGGTTTTTTCCTAAGGGCGGTATTCCTTGATTCAATCAGGGAATTACCTCGTTATTCAATTTACTTATCGACACCTATTCCTATTTGCACAAAAGTGCCCTATACTGATTTCGAAGCTTATTGAAACTAATATTCAATAAGAGCTGACGCCTGAGGTGTTTTTGAATGCCGAATTATGTTTGTGTTGCGTCAGACTTATTTGCGTTCAATCCTTGTGTCTTAGAAGACGCTCAAGATTTTAATTTGGACGTGATTTAAATAGAGTTATCAGCAGCTATTTGGGCTGTCGTTTGAATAATTTAACGTCTATGTCTCATCTTCCTTCTGCTCTTTGGTTAACCGTTAGCCCTAATCTCAAGAGATTTGATCAACGTTTGTTGTGTCTCCTGTCCAGGCGAGTTTCAATTATGCGTTGGGAATATCTGCAAACTGAGGATGAATCCTGTTGTTTAGAGGTGTCGATGGGGTTGTTGTACGAGTACCTGCAGGACCATTTTGCCCATACGCAGAAGAGTGTGCATCTGATTGGTCACGGACTTAGTGGGGTGGTGGGTTGGCTGTATTCCCAGCGCTATCCAGAACATGTGCGATCGCTAACGCTGTTATCAGTCGGAGCCAACCCAGCTATAAACTGGCACGCTCACTATTACGCATTGCGTCAGCTGTTGCCCTGCAGTCGCGATATTGTGTTGGCACAGATGGTCCGCATGTTGTTTGGTCCGCGTAGTTACGACATTACCCGACTATTGATGCAGATGCTGGCAAGAGATTTAGATACCGGTTTGGCACTACATTCTTTGGCCGGACATCAGGAGATTAGGGCTGTCCAGATTCAGCCGCCACTGTTGGTGTGTCGAGGCGATCATGATGCAGTAGTTGATTCGGCAGAGCGGTGGCAGCCCTGGCTAAAGTCCAGCGACCGGGTATGGTCCTGTCCTGGGGGCAATCATTTCTTTCACTTTGACCAGCCCCGTCAGGTAGAACCCATTATTTTGAAGCATTGGCAACAGGTAGATCAGCTTAGTCCAGTCTCGATATCTCCCGCCTATTCCATTAGTAACTAAATCAAGACCGTGTAACCCAACACCCATATCTCTTATGTCTTTATCACCAAATGCCAGCTATCGCTTTAAACGTCGCGATCGCATTTCCATCGATACCTGCTCTCTTTGGCAAGTAAAATCCGGCCTGGTCCGCACCATCACCTGGAGTGAAGAGGGAGACGTGGTGCCCTTAGGATTGTGGAGCCCCGGCAGTGTGATTGGCGTCCCAATTAGTCAGGTGGAGCCCTGCGAACTGCAATGTTTGAGTGTGGTTGAGTTGTCACGATTACCGATGGACTATCCCCTCACCGTTGATATGTTGCTTAAACATACCGCACAGATTAATCGGTTGCTGCAGATTATGCACTGTCGGCAAGTGCAAGAGCGACTATTACAATTTGCCTGTTGGTTAGCCGAAAACTTTGGCCAACCGACCGGTCATGGCCGATTGATCACTGTGCGTCTAACCCATCAAGAAATTGCAGAGACTATTGGCACTTCACGGGTGACCGTTACCCGCTTTATCAAACATTTGGAAGCAGAAGGACTGCTGCGCTGGTCGGGTCGAGAAAGATTTGTCAGCAGTCGAGCCCTTAAGGCTCACCATAGAGAGTTGATGATCGCCTAGGGCATCGTCTACACAGAGGTCCGTAACGCGTTAATGCCTGGATTGGTGATTGCCATTCCAGGCTTTTTTTTACAAAATTTATGGCTTACAGTGCTCTCCACTTTTTACTCTACTAAACAGCAAAATAAAAATAGCTTTCAATAGCCATCATTTCACCACACCTAGTCAAAACGGCTATTTTTCCTAGCTAAGTTCAGTTTAAGCCCCTGTAGATAGGGAAATATCCCTACTAAATGCTCCTTACCCTAAACCCAGTGGCACCGGATAACTACCCCAGCTTTTTCACACTACCTATTAATATTTGCTATGAACTATTTAGCCTTTAGCATATCTATTACTCAAACTTATTATTGCTCCTAAAGCATTCTAATTTAGCCTAATCAAGCGAAAACTACTGTTGTCAATTAGTTCTGAGCCCCTAAGGCCATATCAATAGATAAAAATAACCCAAAATTTATTAGTTATTGATGTCAATAAACTTCTGTGGGATGATTTAATTAAATCTGTAAAACTACTGAGAATAAAATCTAATAGGTTATGTAGCCTTTCCATAGCTACGTCCTGTGCATCGATTTTGTCTGATGTATAGGAGTTTGAGCTATGTTCTTTGGTTATCAACGATTTTAAGCCTTTAGAACAGTGTATAGCCAGGGTGGACTAGGTGATGTGTTTCTGAACATGTCTGTGAGCTGATTTTATCTACAGGGATATAGGGCTGTCTATGTTGATAGCTGATCCTAATAAGTCGGCAGAGGTTCAAGGCATTATTCGGCGGTAGTTAATTAAAAGGATCGGAATTTATGACATTCTTACGACGGACTTCTCTTTCGAGGCGTTCTCTATTGATTAGCGGTGTTGGTTCCACAGCCGCTTTTGCCGCAACTCAAGTATTTAGCCCCAAGCGTAGTGTTGCTCAAACCGGTGAGGTGAATCTTTACTCCTCACGGCATTACAATACTGACAATGCGCTCTATGAAGCATTTACCGAGCGCACTGGTATTCGCGTCAATTTGCTAGAAGGTAAGGCAGATGAACTTTTAGGACGTCTTGAAGCAGAGGGCGATCGGAGTCCTGCCGATATCTTTATGACAGTGGATGCTGGTCGTCTGTGGCGGGCAGATCAGGCAGGAGTTTTTACACCTGTGTCTTCTGCCACGTTAGAAGAGCGCATTCCTGAGAGTCTGCGTCATCCCGATGGTCACTGGTTTGGCTTTAGCAAACGGGCTCGGGTGATTATGTACAACAAAAATATGGTTGATCCCTCGGCTCTCTCTACCTATGAGGCGTTGACTGACTCTGGCTGGCGTGGCAAGGTTTTAATCCGTTCTTCTGGCAACATTTATAACCAGTCTTTGACAGCATCTATCATCGCTGCCCATGGTGCGGCGGCGGCTGAGGACTGGGCGAAAGGTATGGTGGCTAATTTTGCCCGTACGCCCGAGGGGAACGACCGAGCTCAGATTGAAGCTGCAGCCTCTGGTCTGGGGACGTTAGCCGTTGCTAATACTTATTATCTTCCCCGCTATGCTAAGGACAGCGACCCTGCTAAGCAAGATATCTTTAAGCAGATTGGCGTATTTTTCCCTAATCAGGATGACCGTGGTACTCATGTGAACATCAGTGGTGGCGGCGTTGTGAAGTCTGCTCCCAATAAGGATAATGCCATCAAGTTCCTAGAGTATCTCTCCAGCAGCTCAGCTCAAGCATTCTTTGCCCAGGGGAACAACGAATACCCTGTTGTTGAGGGTACTCCACTCGATCCTGTCGTAGGTGAATTTGGTAGATTTAGTGCCGATGAGCTCAACGTTAATATGCTTGGTGAAAACCAAGCTGAAGCCGTTCGTATTATGGACCGTGTCGGTTGGGTCTAGATCTGTTCGATAACCTGACAGTTTGAGAAGACGGTTTGAGAAAACGATTTTCTCAAACTAAGGGTTCCTCTTCTCGAAAATGGCCCCGTTGTGCCGTATTGCATAACGGGGTTTTTTAGGGTTCAAGAAAAGAGAACGGAGAGACTCTGGGAATTTTTGGCTAATAGCACCCGGTATTGAACGGCCATTCACAATGGAGTAGCCTACAGAATTATCCATTGTGAATGACCTATTAAATTCGGATTTGGCATTAGCTATGGTTCTGCCGTAAGTCCTTTAAGCTTTTCTCGATCAATAATGTCTTGGGTCACTAAGTAGGTGATTGTTTTGATCCCTTCAACCAAAATGTTGAGATACTGAGGGGGATCATTATGATCATCAATAGAGTACATTGTGTAAATTTTGTGGCTACGATCTCGATCCACCGTAGGGTCTTCATACAGCTCTAGCTGATACCCTCGGTTTTCATATTTACTAATAAGATCGTTGCTCACCTCATCAACATTCTTATCACTGACCATATGACAGTTGTTTAATCCATAACAACCTGCCTCTGCCCCATCAACATGGGTAAAATCTTGGTCAAATCGTACCGCAATTCCCAGTTCAGGTTCATTATCTTCGGTGGAAGAGTCTAGCGGAGCTTCGTTGTCAACATCGGGTATTTCCGGATTCTCAGGTGTTTCTAGGTCTTCTGCTGGAACCTCTTCTAGCACTTCTTCAGGCAAATTGTCTGGAACTTCTGTCAAGATTAGAGGCTCAGGGGCCTCAATTTTGGGCTCTAGGGGTTCAATAACCTCAGGCTCAGGAGCGGCAACAGGCAATCTAGTCAGTGAGATTGCACCGCTTTGTTCTAGCTCCTCCACATCAATTTCTGGCTCTGGCTCTGCCGAACGCAGCCACCATTGGGGCATTGGCAAGAGCAATAGCCCACCGTGAAAAGCCACCGATAATATAATCAGGAGTCCCAATCCTCGGCGGGAACCCTTAGACGTAGGAAATTTGATCGGTTTAGATGACTTAGCAAAGGGCTTAACAGACATCATCCTGTTGGAAGTGCTGAGCGATCAAACCCGGCACCTGAGCCGGTTTTACCTTGGTATATCGCTGTTTGTGGGGCATGACGACTAAATTAGGCCCGGCCTTGCATTTGTCCATGCAGCCCGTTAGCTTTACCTGGACTGTGTCAGTCAGTCCATGGGCCGCCAACGCTGCTTCCACTTGATTGCACACCTGAGCAGCTCCCCTCTTACGACAGGTGGATTTCTGACAAATCAAAATCTTGGGACTAGCTTGCTTTTTCTTGGCCTTAGGTCGCTTTTTATCCTTAACATTGTCCGTAGGAGTGGCAACCACTTCCAGGGGTTTTACCCGCACCACTTCTCTAGCCTTAAGCTTAGGCTCGCCAGTTTCCTTATCAATAAACTCAGTGCCCAGCACTCGAATTGAATCGCCGGTCTGCAAATAGCGAAACAGCATTAAACGCACTGACTTTGGCAACTTAACCACGTGCACATCATCAGCACTGCGCACGTTCATATATTTAAAGGGGGACTTGCTGCCCGCCACAAACCCTTCAAATCGACCTTCTAAACAGAGATCTTGCTTATCCTTAGCCATACCAGTGCGATCAGTGACTACCGCTAGTCTAACTTAGAACTCTATGCTTATTGAGATTAATTCCTCTAAAATATAGTTCAATTAAATCTGAGATAAAATCCTATTAGGAAAGCCTATTCCATACATATAAACTTGTCAGGCTGGGTAACTTTCTGAAAAACCTTTACCTCAAGGGGATTTTGCCAACGGATATAGTTTTTACCCCGTAGTCCCTTTAAAGAAATAACCGGGCTTCTTGACATCTATTTTCATCTGCTGTTCAATTATAACTGAGAATACTTTTCAAATGATTAGACATAAAAAAGCCTCCCTGTGGGAGGTTTGTCAATGTTATGAGTTGTTCTCGTCCCTTTTCCAAACCCTAGTTTGTGGATTTCTCTACAGGTGAAAGGTACTAGTGGAGAAGGGAAATGTCTGCGGCATCTATGGGGCATGAAAACATTAGTTGTTCATGATTACCAGGGTGTCATTTGCCAGGAAGTGGTTAAGGTGATAAGCGCGTTCTTCGGTCTTTAGGAGAATTGTTTCATACAGGTAACGTGTGGCACGATCCCCAAGGCTTTCAGCCTGGGCAGCCTGACGGCGTAGAACTGCGATGATTGCCTGCTCCCCTACCAGGTCATTGGTAACCATTTGGCGGCAGCCATAGATACCATCGGCTTCGGGGGTAAAGCAGCATAGCTCGGCCAACTTGCTAAAGCTGGCTGCGGGTACTCCCCCTAGACCATCTAAGCGCTCACCAATGTCGTGGGTATGACTTTTTACTTGGTCGTAACTGTCTTCAAAGTAGTTGTGGAGCTGGTAAAAATCAGCGCCTTCTACGACAAAGTGGTGCTTCTGGTACTGAATGTACATGGCCTGAAAACTGGCCAGTAGGATATTCAGTCCTTCACAGATAGGAGCGGTGATGGATCGTTCTAGTGCGATCGCATTATCAGTAACTTCTCCAAAGGGGGTAATCAGCGCAGATGAGCTAACCATAGATGGCTCCTTAAAAAAGGTAAGTGTGATGTCGAGTTCACTGAATGACAGAAACTCAGAATGTCTTATTCAATAGTCTTGCCAAACCACTGCCAAATTGAGACCTGTAGGTTCTTCTACAGAGAAATTTCAACTCTGGACGCGGGTAAGGCTTACTTATATTAGCTTACTAAGTTTAGCTAGAAAGGCTGATATAAAAGGCTTTTGGCGGTTTTACGTGAGATGTGTTCGCAATAGTAGTTGCTAATGACAGTGGTTTATCAGCCCTATTGCCTGATACTTCAGGAACTCAAGGAAAAACTATTATGGGGTTAAAGTTTTTTCTTGATGAAAGTAGCTTCTAGTTATTTTGTTAAAAGTTATTAGGAAGTGGTAACAATATTTGACTAAGTCACAAGTTTTCTCATCAGACTAACTAGAAAAGGTTGTCATTTAATAAATGGATATGATTTACGAGAAAGGTTAAAATCCTTATTCTTAAAGCGTTTACGACCATTGTTTTTTTTATTTGTATTGTTACTGAAAATTACTTCTACTAAGGTGCCGAATTATGTCTATGACGAGTTTTTTGTGATTGTTTGCAGACCCCAATTAACTAATGTTCCTTTAGAAAGAGTCGATTTATGGTTGAAATTAATTGCTGCGATCGCTGGGAAGCGTATTTTCGACTACAAGAGTTGGGCATCTCCTGTGAGTGTAAAAGTCATCAGCCCTTGAAAGTACATGTCAGATCAGCCGGTGAGGCTATTCAAGTCTGGTGCATTACAACCCGTTTAACCAAGTCACGACATGAGCTTGCCAGGTGGCTAGAGAGCTGTTTAATCCTGGCCTAATCAAATTTTCTAGATATCCTCTCTAACGGGATGGCGGTAGCCATCCCTTTTTTTAATGGGAATTTTTCTTTTTAGATCCATCACTATAAAAACCCATTTTCGATGAAATATTTTCGAATTGAAGCCTGGATTACAGAATTTACCGTAAATATCCCTGCTTCAAAAATGTTATCTAGATCACTACTATTAAGAAGTTATCTCATTAGTTGCGAAACCCCTGCACCATAGGGCAAACTTGCCTCAGCCATTGAAAATCATTCATATAACGGCTGTGACGCCATTGCTGATTTAAAGGATGAAATCCTATCGAGAATTCAGCAACGTCAAATTTAGTTAGGTTTCGTTTAATGGCGAAACCATAGTAGTTATTGGAGACATCATCACTATGCAAGCGTATGGTGGATCAAGCCCAACTTACGATTGGTGGGCGGGTAATTCTCGCTTTGCCGAGAAGTCTGGGTTCTTTATTTCAGCTCATGTGGCTCAAGCAGCTCTGATTACCTTTTGGGCAGGTGCTTTTACCCTATTTGAGCTATCTACATATGATCCCTCTTTGCCCATGGGCGAACAGGGATTGATCTTATTGCCTCACCTGGCCACCCTCGGATTTGGGGCGAGTGGCGGTGGTTTAGTTGATACCTATCCAGCTTTTGTGGTGGGTGTTGTACACCTAATTTCTTCTGCTGTATTAGCTGCTGGTGCTCTATTCCATTTAGTAAAGGGTGAAGAGGACCTGAGTCAGGCCGCCGGCAGAGCTAAAAAGTTCCACTTTGATTGGGAAGATCCTAAGAAACTAGGCTTTATTCTGGGCCATCACCTTCTGTTTTTAGGAATTGGTGCCATTGTTCTAGTGCTATGGGCAACCAAGTGGCATGGTCTCTATGATCCGACTTTGGGTGAAGTCCGTTTAATCACTAATCCCACGCTAGATATTGCCACTATCTATGGTTATCAAACCCACTTTGCCAGCATTGACAGTCTGGAAGATTTAGTCGGTGGGCATGCCTTTATCGGCACTCTACTGATCCTGGGTGGTGTTTGGCATATTGCTGTTCCTCCTCTTGGTTGGGCTAAGCGAGTTTTATCTTTCTCAGGAGAAGCAATTCTTTCCTATTCGTTGGGTGGCATCGCCTTGGCTGCCTTCGTTGCTGCCTATTTCTGTGCTGTAAACACACTGGCATATCCGGTTGAGTTTTATGGTCCAGTCTTAGAGACAAAGTTGGGTGTGTCTCCCTATTTTGCTGACACGATCAAGCTGCCGTTAGAGGCGCACACCGCCCGTTGTTGGCTGGCTAATACCCATTTCTTCCTGGGATTCTTCTTCCTCCAGGGACATCTGTGGCATGCCTTGCGTGCTATGGGCTTTGACTTTAAGCGGGTAAATAAAGCTCTAGATAGTATTGCTCAAGCATAGATCTTGATTGCTTAAGATAGGTCTCGCAAATATCTAGAGATCGCCTGTTAAACTCCTCTCTCAACCGAGCTTGTACCAATTGGTGCAGGCTTTTTTTTACGCAATCCTTGAATAGGATCTCAAGAAGTTTGCAAATACGGTCCAAATCTAGTCCTGACTGAGTCTGTCACATACCTGTTCGATACTACTGACGCTGCCTGGATTAATCAGCCCGTGGTAATCAAAGCTATAGACCTGTTCTGACTGAACGGCTG
>JBCCJR010000080.1:0-15990 GCA_039045805.1 Cyanobacteria bacterium P01_C01_bin.118 | reverse complement strand
GACAGATGATTGAAGTGCCGACACAATCTAATCAAGCTTGGAAATATCCAAACGTTCTCAATCAAAGGCATTGAAGCAAAGATTAAAATTTTATTAGAATTAGATGTATGGCTAATAACGTTATTCCTGGATTTAAGGTAAACCTATCTTTAGACCATAATTAAGTCGCTAATCTGTTATGCACACATCCTAATGTAGTCAGATGTCTTGATCACTTACGTAAGTGAATCATTCACAGATAGATTTTATGGAAAGTAAAATCATTGCATGTGCTGAGATTTGGATGGGTTATCTACGCAATTTGTCGAAAATTTTCTTTTTTGACTTTAGAAAAATTGTATTTATATCAGCGCTTTATTATTCCAGACTGTCTTTCAAAAGGGCTCATCTATAAGGGTTTAGGCTAAATAAAAAACATTTTATTCAATCATATTTTTTTCTACCTTTGTCTAAATTGAGAGGATAAGTATTTGCATAAAATACATGTTCAGGTAGGTACAACTACGGTTTTGATTGCGGGGATTGATGCCTTAGAAAAGTTATAGATAGGCATGCATGGAGTAATTGAGTTTGGCGTTGCTGATCTTCAGAATGATGGGTCTATAAAGCACTACCCATAGTGGCCAAAACAGATGCCAACTATTCTCTATTTCGGCAACAGCTTTAATTAACAGCTTCATCGATAGAATAAAACTTATCTTTGTTTTCTATCTATGTCCAGTTTTGCAAGAGCAATTGGGCAGTATGTCTTTTATGGGGGATCTTTAATTAAAGTCTTAAAGCAGACAACGATGCATATGACATTAATTTACAGGACGTCAAATTTACTATCTCATATGACACTTACTAACGTTGCAACTGCACCAATTTCCTTCGAGTTTCCTCAGTCGTGGAGACGGCGTGCTGCCTTTGGGCTAGCCCTCATGCTTGGGGGACTCTGTCTCTTTCCCACCAGTGCTCAGGCAAAGGACGAAGAACCAGTCCGTCAGGGTTTGCCGGGGCGACGGATAAGTGGCGCATCTCGCCTCCCTACGGCTGCTTGTGCTAAAAGTACGAGTCCCTTAGTTGCCATCGTGCCCGAAACTAATCTAGGAACAACCGCTGTGGCTGAGCCTACCCTATGGCTAAGTGTTCCAGAAGTAACTACCACTAAACAACTAGAGTTTCGTCTGTTTAATGCTCAAAATGAGATTATTTATCATACTCATTTGTCGGTGGAACCGACAAATGACTTGGTGGGTCTAGATTTGAGCTCTATGGCCAATGCACCTAAATTAGAAGTCGATCAGCGCTATCGTTGGACAGCCTCAATTATTTGTAATCCTACTAGTCCCTCAGAGAATATCTCTGTCGAAGGATGGGTTGATCGAGTAGATGCATCTAACTCTAATAGTGGTTCAGAGAATATGACCCTCTGGTACGATCGTTTGGGCTTAGTCGTTGAGGAACTTCAGCGTCAGCCCCACAATCAAGATGTTTTAAGCCAGTGGCAAACCTTGATGGCCTCAGCGAGGCTGGATCAAATCGTTCCTCTATCAGTAGAGGCTGATGCAGTGAATATTACACTGCCAGCCATTATATCCGAATAGAGAGTGGCATTAGGAGCGACACTGTACTGGCGAGCACAGTCACCGGAGCAGTATCAATTGTCATGGACAGTTTGCAGAGGTTATGGCGTGATCGCTTCAAAGAGATACGGGACATCGGGCTCATTGCTAGTCTAGTGTGGCCTATAGCTCACTTGCAGGCCGATGCCCAAGTAGTTTCAGCTCAAGATTCTATCCACACTCAAGTTGTTCAACAAGACAATCAATTTGATATTATTGGAGGTACGCTATCTGATGATCAAACACTGTTATTTCACAGTTTTGGTCAGTTTGATTTAGAGCCTGGTGATATCGCTAAATTTCAGGTTGTCTCAGGGGTAGAATCTGTTTTTGGCCGCATTGTCAATGGCCTCCCGTCTGACATTAACGGACTGATTACGGTCAATGGTGCCCCCGCAGACCTGTATTTAACAAATCCAGCAGGGCTGATCTTTGGACCTCAGTCTACTATAAATTTAGCGGGTGATTTCACGGCACTGACGGCAGAGCGTCTAGAGTTTGACCAGGGCTATTTTGGGATATTGGGACATCCTAATGCTGCGCAGGGCAATGTGTTAAAGCTACATTTCGATTCTGACAGCACGGGTACTATCCTAAATCAAGGCAATCTCGAAGTTGAGGATAATCGTTCTTTATCCTTGATTGGTCATAGTGTGATTAATCAGGGAACAATAAGGGGTGGATCAATTAATATTGTTGCTGTTGGTCAGTATAACAATGTTAGTTTAACTGAGGGAATTGTTCAGTTTGAACCAAACTCGACTGCTCAAACGACATTACCTCCATGGCTTACAGAAGAGGGAGCCGAACATGCGACCACCGTTGAGGTTGCTGATAATGGCACTCTTTTACTAACAGGTTCGCCCCTGTCAGAGTTAACAGTTGGTACCAGCTTAGTAGGGGGCAAGCTGACTGCGGATGATCAAGTTCACATTTTGGGTGAACATGTGGCAACGGTGGAGGCTACGGTGCGCGGGAGACAAGTGTTTCTGGGGGGAGATTATCAGGGACGCGAAGGTTTACCCACTGCTCAGTCTACATTTATTGATGCGGCCACCCGAGTGATTGCTGATGGTGAGCATGGGGGACAGGTTGTTGTCTGGTCCGATCGGGTAACTGAGTTTAGAGGTTTTATCAGTGCCCAGGGGGAAGCGTCTGGTGGAACTGTTGAAATATCTAGCAAGGGCCAGCTTTATTTTGTTGGGCAGGTGGATCTGGGCTCACAAGGCATCCCAGGTACGCTGTTGCTAGATCCAGAAAATCTCGAAATTAGAGCCGGAAGTGCTCCTAGTGGTACTGACACCAGTGGCCCAGACATTATCTATGAAGACACACTGGAGTCTTCAATTTTGGGTACCGTTGATTTAGTCCTGCAAGCGGACGATGACATTACCATAGCGCCTTTAAGTGATGGTGCATTGACCTTTGCTCCAGGACAGGGCAGCGTAAGTTTTTTGGCGGATGGTGATGGTGATGGTGATGGTAGTTTCACCATGGCCACTAATAATCGTATAGTTGCACCGGGTCAGGATATTACTATCCAAGCAGCCGATATTACCCTTGGCGATCTAGATACCAGGGTATTTTCAGCGATTGATAACTCTCAGGGGGCTGGAGATATTCGCCTGACAGCCACCCAGGGCAGCATTAACGGTGGTAATCTGACAACAACGGCCCGCAGCACCCTAAATAACAACGGTGATGGTGGTCAAGCTGTACTGTCAGCCATGGATGCCATTACGGTGGGGGAGATTACAACGGCTACGGCGGGGTTAAGTAATAATGGCGGTGGCGGTGAAATTGTCCTTGAGACCCAGACCGGAACTATTACGACCGAGAATCTTGCTACAAGCACTTCAGGTAATAACAACACCAGGGCAGCCGGGGACATAACCCTCACAGCAGCAGGTAGTCTCTCCGTCGAGGAGATTACGACAACGGCTACAGCAACCACTAATAATTCTGGAGATGGTGGTGCTGTATTCCTTACCAGTCTGACAAGTGACGTCACAACTAGCTCCATTGCTACCGATACCCGTGCGAATAGCAGCAATACGGGCAATGGTGGAGCCATCTCTCTAAACGCCCCCCAAGGCAAGATTGTCAGTCAACAAATCACATCTACCACCGTCAGTCCCGATCTGGCAGAGACTCAGGGGGGGGCTGTTCAGCTAAATGCTCTCCAAGATGTTGTTGTGGATTTTATTAATGTTGCAGGAGAAGACCAAGGTGGAAACATTGACGTTACGACCCAACGAGCCCTAAGGGTAACTGGAACTATTCCCGATCAAGATAGTTTCACCAGTCTATTGACAACCGGCGATGGCACTATCCGTTTAACCTATAACCTTGAGCCAGGGACTCCGTTTAGTTTGGGCAATGCCGATCTCCATGGGACGGCGGGCAGTATCACCACCGGCGTAGAAACCTTAAACGCCCCACAACGGGTTTCCCAAATGGTTAACTTGATGACGATCAGCCTCAATAATCTATTTGAGTCTGATCCAATCCTCCCCATCGGAGTGTCTCCATCGGTCGTTAAGGCCCCTCAAGCCTCGTCAACTCTACTGTCCCCATCAAACGATCCGCCAGGGACACTGTTGCCAGAGAGCCTAAACCCATCTGGCCTGGAAGAACTCAATCGACTCAGATCAACTCAGTCAATTGTAAGTACTTCGGGAGACTCTGAAGGAGCCATCAGCAACAGTGAACTTATTTGGGCCCAAATAGAAGCCACATTCTCCAATGATTTTGCTAAAGCCCTCAATCTACCCATGCCTGCCGCCCCATCCCTGGAGGCAACTCAACGTTCATTAAGACAGATTGGTGCAGACCAGGGAATTACACCGGCTTTGATGTATATTCGCACTAAAGAGACCCACATAGAACTTGTACTGTTGAGTGGTGAGGGTCCACCGGTCTATCGACCTGTTGCGATCGCTGCCGAAGAGCTGCAATCGGTGATAAATGATTTTCACCGCACCATTACTGATCCATTGTTGCGACCGGCTCAATATTTGCCTGCTGCTCAGCAGCTATTTGACTGGTTTATGGAACCGATGTTAGAGGATTTGGAAACCGCTAATATCGACCACATTGGGTTTATTTTGGATGCAGGACTAAGGTCGCTGCCGATGGCTGCCCTCCATGATGGAGATCGTTTTTTAATTGAGCAATACAGTATTGGTCTGCTGCCCAGTGTAGGCTTAACCGACTTACAAGTAGCCTCACCGTTGAAAATATCCCCTAGTGAAAATGCCACATTGGCCATGGGCGTGGCGGACTTTGAGAACTACGCTGACCTGGCGGCCGTTCCTCTAGAACTCGAACTGGCTAGCCAACGTCAGCATGATGAACAGTATTTAGACCAGGAGGCCACCCTAGATTCTCTGAGACAGCGATTGTCCCAGGGACAATTCACAAATGTTCATCTGGCCACCCATGCTATTTTTCAGCCTGGGGATCTGGAAAACTCTTATGTTCAGCTTTGGGATCAGACAATCAACCTAAGTCAACTGCGGGAACTGCCCCTGGATACGGTTGATTTTTTAATTTTGAGTGCCTGTGCAACAGCCCTTGGCGATCGGGTCACCGAATTTGGATTTGCAGGGTTAGCGGTAAATGTAGGTGTAAAGACTGTTTTGGCTAGTCTGTGGTCGATTAGTGATGAAGGGACCCTGGGGCTGATGTCACAATTTTATCGTGCCCTGGAGCAGCCCATACCCCGTAGTGCAGCATTACGACAAGCTCAAATCGCCCTGTTGCAAGGTAATGTAGGTATTGTAGACGGTACCGTATACGGAGATGGTGACCGTATAATCGGCCATTTGCCTAGCTTAGAGGCCAGTGGTAGCTGGGATTTTAGTCATCCAGCCTATTGGTCCGGTTTCACAATGATTGGGCATTCTTGGTAAGCACGTCTACTCCCTGATCGTCAGTTATTTGACCCCAATTCGCTTAATTTTCCTAACTGTAGGTGATCCTATTGCGCTTTGGTCGTGTTTACCGACGTAGTTTTCGTTCTACGCAGCTGTGGCTATGGCGACAGCTACAAAAATATGGCTATGGTCTGATTGCTTTCAGCATCGCACTTTTGGTGATTTTTACGCGCCATTCCAGTGGCTTACAGCAATTAGAACTCAAAACCTTTGATAGTCGTATCCGCTACTATGCAACCAATACAGAGCTATCTGAAATTGTTGTTGTGGGAATTACTGAGGAAGATATTCGCTATCACAATCACTGGCCATTAAGTGATAATACGGTGGCAGAATTACTCGAACATCTACAAGCGTATCAGCCCGCCGCCATTGGTCTGGATATCTATCGTGATATTGAACATCCGCCTGGACGTGAACGTTTGATCAAACAATTGGAGCAGGACAATGTTTATGGTGTCTATGATGTGGGGTTAGACCCTGCCCGCACTAATCCGGCCCCCCAGGGCATAGAGCCCGAGCGCACAGGATTTGCTGATTTTGTAACAGATACAGATGGAGTGATCCGCCGCAATTTTATGTTTGCGGCCATTGAGACAAATAAGTTTTATTCTTTGGGATTAAGACTGAGTCTGCACGCTCTCCAACAGCGCTATGGTTCAGATATTTTGAAACCCAATTTAGAGGGGCTGACGATTGCGGGCAAGTTGTTCCCCCCATTAACATCTGATACAGGCGGATATCATAATCAGGACACCACTGGCTATCAAGTGATGTTTAAATATCACAGCCAAAATGAGGCCATTCGCCAGGTCTCATTAATGAATGTTTTAAACGATGAGGTGAATCCCGATTGGTTTAAGCATAAGGTGGTTTTAATAGGGACTGTGGCTCCTAGTATTAAAGACACCTTTTTTACCTCTCTCAATACTCAGACAGACTCCAAAGCTAAAACTCCTGGGGTGATTTTACATGCCCATGCCGTCAACCAAATTCTGTCGGTGGTAGCGGGAGAGTCTTCCTTAATTTGGTCGTGGACCCAGTGGCAAGAGGGGGTATGGATCATCATCTGGTGTCTTATTGCTGGGGCGTTAGTCTGGCATATTCAGCGGTTTCTCCTATTGACCGTATCCAGTGCGATCTCGCTAACTCTTTTGGTTGGCACCGGCTGGCTGTTATTTTTTTACGGGGGATGGGTTCCCATTGTTGCCCCGATAGTCGGTTTTATTACCGTTGTTAGCAGTACTATTGCCTATCAGGTTTTCTATCGCACCTTTTACGATCAGCTGACCTGTCTGCCTAATCGATTATCTAGCCTGAGGCAGCTACAGCATCATCTCAATCAGCGCCACGGATCAGCTCCTATGGTTGCCCTACTTCTGATTGATTTAGATCTCTTCAAAGCCGTCAATGAGAGTTTGGGAGTCAACGTGGCCGATCAACTACTACAGATAGTAGCGGAACGGATTGTGCTGCAAATGCCTAAAGCTTCGGTAGTCGCTAGAGTTGGAGGAGATCGATTCGCCGTTATTTTACCGTCAATAAACCATACCCAAGAGACAACGGCCATCATCGAGGGACTCCAAAAAAGCCTGATGCAATCTATTCGTATTGATGGCCAGTTGGTTACAACCACCATCAGCACAGGGGTCGCCCTACATCAAAAAGGACAAGGATACCAAGCCCACGAACTGTTGCAAGATGCCCATCGCGCCCTGGGCAAAGCCAAAAATTTGGGACGAGATCGTCATGCGGTGTTTAACGAAGCCATGCGCACCCATTCAGTTTCTCAGTTTCAGCTAGAAATGGAGTTACGCCATGCGGGGAAGGACGAACAGTTTCAGCTGCACTATCAGCCCATTATTGACTTATATTCAGGAGAAATTGCCGGGTTTGAAGCCCTAATTCGATGGCAGCACCCCGAGCGAGGGTTGGTACCCCCCAATGAATTTATCAGCATCGCCGAAGATACGGGCATTATTTTAGCCATGGGCAACTGGATCCTAGATGAAGCCTGTTGTCAGATCAGTCAGTGGCAACAGCGCTTTCCCAGGACCAATCCCCTCTTTATTAGTGTAAATCTCTCTAGTCGTCAGTTTGTTCAGCAAGATTTGGCGTCTACCATTGCTAAAATTGTTCATTACCATCAAATAGATCCCTGTGGCCTGAAGCTAGAACTGACGGAAAGCATGGCCATGGAAGATGTGGATGCAGCTATTTATCAGCTAAACAGACTCAAAAATGAGGGGCTGCACATTAGTCTCGACGATTTTGGGACGGGGTATTCATCCCTGAGCTATCTCCATCGACTCCCCATTGACTCCCTTAAAATCGATAAATCATTTGTGGATCGAATGGAAAGCATCGGTGAGAATGCAGACATTGTGGGCACCATTGTGTCCTTAGGCCATCGTCTTAAGTTGAACATTATTGCTGAAGGGGTGGAAACAATGGCTCAGGCCTGTCTGCTAAAAAATCTGGAATGTCAATATGCCCAGGGATATTTCTTTGCTAAGCCTCTGCCCCAGAAAGCTGCCAGCAAACTCCTTGTCCAAAATAAGCGATGGCGAGTGTGATCTGGCCCTAGATCCTAACTATGACCCAGGGCATCTATCCTGGTTAAAGAGACTAGATATAACAACCAGACTTGCTCAAGATTAACCATTTAGTTATAAACTTATTGAGCTAAGTTACCCGAACAGTTTGTCACTGCCTCCCATCTATCTACTGCCTAGTTGATCATTTATTCCATACAGGTTCATTGTCGGTATAGAAACTGTTCAGGGTCCCTGAGGGTAGCTTATAGTTAGGTTGTATCGGGTCTGTACGTTCATGAAATCTCTTGGCCGCCATATTTTAGTTGAATTTCACGGTTGTTCTTCAGAAATACTCAATGATGTGCCATGTATAGAATCCAGCATGGTTGGTGCAGCTAAAGAGTCAGGAGCTACCATTATCAGTTCCGTATTTCACCACTTCTCACCGTTTGGGGTATCTGGAGTCGTGGTTATTCAAGAAAGTCATCTAGCGATTCACACCTGGCCCGAATATCGCTATGCGGCAGTTGATTTGTTTACCTGCGGGGATTCAGTTAATCCATGGACATCCTACAAGATTCTCAAAAAAGCGTTTCAAGCTGAACATGGTTCGGCGGTAGAGATCAATCGAGGACAGCTAGATCTGCTGGAAAAAGCCAGCATTGAGCTAGGGGAGTTACGCAGTGAAGCGACGCAGCAACTGGTACCAAAATACAGTCGCAGCGTATGGTTTACTGACCGGAATGAAAATATGGCGTTGTCGATTCGCCATAAGGGAGATTGTCTATTTCGCGAGAAGTCTCCCTACCAGACGGTGGAAGTGTTTGATACGTTTGAGTATGGCAAACTGTTAGCCGTTGACAAAATGGTCATGTGTAGTGAAAAGGATGAAAAAGCCTATCATGAAATGATCATCCATATCCCCATGGTAATCGAGCCGGAAGTAAAGGATGTTTTGGTTATCGGTGGCGGAGACGGTGGCAGCATTCGAGAGATCCTGCGGCACGATCAGGTTGCCAATGTCACCATGGTTGAGATTGACGAAGCTGTTGTGAGGGCATCAAAAGAGTTTTTGCCCAGTTTGTCATCGGCATTTGATCATCCCAAGCTCAATCTCATTATTGACGATGGCATTGAGTTTGTTCAGCAGGCTCCAACAAACAGCTTTGATATGATTGTTGTGGACTCCTCTGATCCGGTAGGTCCTGCAGAAGGGCTATTTTCAAAAGAGTTTTACCAGGATGTGTATCGATGTTTACGCCCCGGTGGTGTAATGACGGCTCAAAGCGAGTCCCCCCATTTTAATCAAAAAGCCTTTGTTGAACTCAACCACTGTCTAAAAGATATTTTTAGCGAGGATAATGTTTTTTGCTATTTAGCGTTTATTCCCACCTATCCCACAGGCATGTGGAGTTTTAGCTACTGTACTAAGGGAGGAAAACATCCTGTAACAGATTTAGATCGGCTTCGGTCTCAGACCATTGCCCAGGAGTTTAATTTACAGTATTACAACAGCAATATTCACGGGGCCGCATTTTGCCTACCTACGTTTATTGGCAATATGCTGAAAAGATAGGAGCGTAGCCTGCTAGGGAGGATCGTTGCTTTAAAAATTAGTATGGGTAGCCAGTCTCAATCTGAACAATCATCGTCTGAATCAAAGCCACCTGTTGTTGCTGAAATTGCCAGCTTTGATCCGGGAGGCGTGGGTGCCGTTAATGGCAATGTATTTGGATTCCCCCATGACTATAATCATGCTAGTACCATTGTTATTGGGGTGCCTTGGGATGTGACCACCTCTTATCAAGATGGTACTAGCATGGGGCCAGAAGCAATTTTGCGAGCATCGCCCCAGCTAGATTTTTATGATTTTGATCATCCGGAGGCATGGCGACAGGGGATCTATATGTTGCCAATTCCAGAATGGTTGCTGGCAAAAAATCGACGGTTGCGGCCAGATGCGATCGCAATCATCCGAGAGGCCGAACAGGGCATTACGCCGGACGACAATCCTGACTTAGCCGCTGCTTTAGAACGAGTAAATCAAGGCTGCCGGACTATGAGCCACTGGGTCAAAGTCCAAACCCAGAAAGCCCTTAGCCAGCAAAAAAAGATCATCCTTATTGGCGGCGATCACAGCATTCCCTTAGGGGGGTTAGAAGCGTTATCTCAGGAATATCTCAGTTTTGGCATCTTGCATCTGGATGCCCATGGCGATTTAAGAAATGCCTACGAGGGGTTTCAGGAGTCCCATGCCTCTATCATGTTCAATGCCATGAAGTTACCCCAAATTTCTAAGCTGGTACAGGTAGGTATCCGCGACATTTCCCATGGCGAGATGGCCCTGATCCAAAAGTCTGAGGGGCGCATAGTTACCTATCTCGATACCCAACTAAAACAGGCGGCCTATGCAGGGCTGACTTGGGGACAGCAGTGTCAAGACATTGTTGAAAATCTGCCCGAGCATGTGTATATCAGCTGTGATGTGGATGGGTTAGATCCAAAGCTGTGTCCCCATACAGGAACCCCGGTGCCTGGGGGATTAAATTTAGAAGAGGCTTACTGTTTGTGGCGTGAGGTGGTGCGCAGCGGTCGGCGCATTATCGGTTGCGACATTTGTGAAACCGGCAATCATGAATGGGATGGCAATGTCAGTGCCCGCATCCTATATAAGCTATTTTGTTTGATGAATATGCCTGAACCGTAAGCAGTGCCCCTACAGCGTTAAGAAGTATTGCCTTCTCAACCCGTTTTAATGATTTGTTTCCATGCTTATTTAGACACTAGGTAAGGAATGTTTAGATGGCGCGTCGGGTTAATTCGCCAACGGTTTTACAAATGGAGGCGGTGGAATGTGGAGCGGCTGCCCTCAGTATGGTGCTGGGCTACTACGGGCGCTATGTCCCGTTAGCTGAGTTGCGCTACAGCTGCAGCGTATCGCGGGATGGGGTGACCGCAGCCAACGTGCTCAAGGCAGCTCGGACCTATGGTCTGGAGGCCAAAGGATTTAAGAAAAGCCTGGAAAGCATGAAGCAGCTCAAGCCACCGTTTATCGTGTTCTGGCATTTCAATCACTTTTTGGTGGTGGATGGGTTTGATACCAAACATGTATATCTGAATGACCCGGCCACTGGACCGCGTCGGGTGACGATGCAGGAATTTGATGAGGGCTACACCGGCATTGCCTTAACGTTTGAGCCAACGGATAAGTTTGAACGCGGAGGCCGTAAGCCCAATGTTATGGGTTCTCTAATACGGCGACTGTCGGGATCGGTAGGCGCTTTGCTCTATTGCACTGTGGCGGGCTTTTTTCTGGTATTGCCAACGTTAGCGCTGCCTGCATTTAGCCGGGTTTATATTGACAACATTCTGCTGGCCAAGCGTCTGGATTGGCTGCCCTATGTACTTTTGGGAATTGCCCTGATTGTTATGCTGCAGGGAGTTTTGACCGCTTTACAGCTACGCTTTTTACGGGCACTGAGGATCAAGCTGGCAGTAGGGATGGCCAGCCGCTTTGTATGGCACGTGCTGCAGCTGCCGGTGGGGTTTTATGCCCAGCGGTTTGCGGGGGAGATTAGCGGTCGTATTAGTTTGAATGACAGTGTGGCGGCGGTGCTGTCAGGCCGATTGACAACGACCATTATTAGCTCGGTAATGATCGTGTTTTATGCGATCGCAATGCTTCAGTACGATATCCCCCTCACCCTGATTGTCATCTCCTTTGCCGTCATTAACGTTGTTGTTTTACAGTGGGTATCTCGTCAGCGAAAGGACGCTAACCTACGGCTGGTGCAGGAATACGGTAAAGCCTCCGGTATCGCCGTAGCCGGATTACAGGGGATGGAAACCCTTAAAGCAGGGGGATTAGAATCCGACTTTTTTGCCCGCTGGGCAGGGTATCACACCAAAGCCGTCAATGCCCAACAAAATCTAGGATTAGCCAACCGCGTTATCGGCTTACTGCCAGCATTGCTGTCTACCCTGGCGACACTATCGCTGCTGATTATGGGAGGGCTACGCATCATCAACGGTAGTCTCACCATCGGTATGTTGGTCGCATTCCAACTCTTGATGCAAAGTTTTCAAGGCCCTGTGAATGCATTAGTACAGTTTGCCGGGACGTTACAAACGCTGCAGGGTAATCTCGATCGGCTAGATGACGTATTAGAAAATGAAACCGATGTGGCCTTTTGCCAACATTGCAAACACAGCATTTCTGAAGAAGAAGAAGCTGCCAGCCACCATCGTCTTTCCGGTGCCATTGGCATTCAAAATCTCTCCTTTGGCTACAGTCCATTAGATGCCCCTTTGATTGACGATTTTAATTTGAGTATTAAACCAGGGCAGCGGGTGGCATTTGTAGGCGGTAGTGGTTCTGGAAAATCTACTCTAGCTCGGGTAATTGCCGGGCTATATCAGCCAAGAAGTGGTGAAATTCGGTTTGATGGTAAATCGCGCCAGGAGATTTCCCAAGCCACATTAACCAACTCTATCGCCATGGTGGAGCAGGATATCCTATTATTTGCCGGTAGTGTGCGAGATAACCTCACTCTATGGAACGATACAGTGTCCGATCAAGATTTAAAACAAGCCTGTCGTGATGCTGCCATCGAAGAGACAATTTTGGCTATGCCCTATGGCTATGATGCCAAGTTGTTAGAAGGGGGACAGAACCTCAGCGGTGGACAGCGACAACGGCTAGAAATTGCCCGAGCATTGGTGAACAATCCGTCAATTTTAATTATGGATGAGGCCACCAGTGCGCTAGATACAGAGACCGAGAAAATAATTGACCAGAACCTTCGACGTCGAGGATGTAGTTGTATTATTGTTGCCCACCGGCTGAGTACGATTCGCGATGCAGATGAGATTATTGTGTTGGATCGCGGCAAGGTAGTGCAGCGAGGAACCCATGAAGACCTCTGGCAGCAGGCTGGTCATTATGGAGATTTGATTCGGAGTTCGGGAACAGCGTTGGCAGCGGCCTAGTTGTAGAATTTTGAATCTTGAATTTTGAGTTAAATACTTTTGGAAGCAGGAAAGGTTAAGGTGTTTAGTTTTTTTACATCGTTTTTTGCATCTATGAGGCGATTCCAATTGCTGATGTCCCCCTTTAGAAGGGGGACCGACAGGGGGTTATCGAAAGTTAGCGCTATCAATCGAGACCCCTCTGCCTCCGGCATCTCCCCTTCTAAAGGGGAGAAGGTTCTTATATTTCTACTTTCCAAATAATTCTCCGAATAATATTGTTTTTATTAGTTCTCTGATTCCCATGGTTCTTGCAAATTCACAAAGCACGTCCTCTGACATTAAATCTATCAACAGTAATGAGGTCTTTCCGCTGCTGTCATCAAGGCTGTGGAAGGTTAAGTCTGGGCGTTTGGGCATTTTTGCAGTGGGCTGGAAAGATGGCGAACCCGTTGGCGAACGGCGCTATCTGTGGACAGTCAATATTGGGGATTTGATCATTGAAACAGAGGCGCGCACTTGTGATTTAGCGTTGATCGCAGTGGCATTTGAGGCGAGTGAGATAGAACCCATTGCCAGAGAAGCAGATGCGAATGGAGATGGAGGGATTTGTGGCCATGTGACCATCCCGTTACTCAGACAGGTTGAACGCTGGGTGGGTGGCCTAACTCAGGTGAAGGGATTTCCTGGCAGGTCGATTGCAAATGTGTCTAACGTTGTTGGAACTGTGAGTCTGGAGGTGGCTGACAGCTATAGTCCTAAGGCAGCAATGATGTGGGTAAAGCCTAAGACCCACAAAGCCTACTGGTTGGATACAGAGCGATTTGTTCTAGACCCATCGTCTCCGTTGTTTCCAATTTCGCGAACCACATGGGTACAGGCTCAGGATAAGCCTGTGGATTTAGAAGTAGTATCAGCAGACCGGCTATGTTCTAAGAGTTCCTACAAGGAATTTATGCAGGGTTTAAACCTGTTTCATCAGTATGCCCTGGAAGTAATCCAAGAGGGGTGGCAGTCAGACCGTCAGCGGGGAGAAGAACAGTTTACGGCCCGGCAACAGCTAAACCAGGAGGTAACCCAGACTACTCTCCAGGGATTGGTCTCTGTATTACAGCCGGGATCGGGAGACTATTTATTAGCTGAAACACCCCTGTTGAGGGTGGCTGGGGCCGTAGGCCATGCACTGGGAGTCAAAATTGAGCCACCAGCAGAGTCTGAACAGGCACAACAGGTAAAAGAGCCACTAGAAGCCATTGCCCGAGCCTCTCAGCTACGAATGAGACAGGTGCTCTTGCGGGGACGCTGGTGGCGGCAGGATGTGGGACCACTGATAGCCTATACGCAAGATAGTCGTCGTCCGGTGGCACTGTTGCCAGTACAGCAGACCCATTATGAGCTGCTATATGCCAATGGTAAGCGTATCCCTGTGAGTGAGGCGATTGCCGGCACGATAGAACCTGTCGCGTTTATGTTCTATCGGCCATTGCCTGAGGGGCATTTAACCGCCTGGGATTTACTCAAGTTTGCGTTTCACGGTCGTCAGCGCGACTTGTTGATGATGGCTGGGGCCGGTATCGTGGTGACACTGTTGGGCATGGTATTGCCACAGATGACGGCAGTACTGGTGGATGACGCCATTCCCTTTGGCAGTGCTGGGCTGTTGCTACAGATTGGTCTGGCGTTGGTGGCGGTCGCTATTGGTCGAGCCTGTTTTCAGCTGGTGCAGGCAATTACAACTATGCGACTGGAGACCGGATCCGATGTGACATTGCAAGCAGCAGTGTGGGATCGATTGCTCAAGCTACAGACGTCATTTTTTAGGGACTATGCCACTGGGGATTTACTATCGCGGGTGTCGAGTATCACCTCAATTCGTCGAATTCTGAGCGGTTCAGCCTTAGATGCAATTTTGTCGGGAACGTTTGCACTGCTGAATCTGGGTCTATTGTTTTATTACAGTGGGAAGCTGGCCGCCCTGGCGGTGGCGGTGGCGCTGTTAATTATGGCAGTCACGGTAACGTCTGGGGCACTATTACTAAAAAAACAGCGACCGATGCTAGAGCTGCGGGGGGAACTGTATGGTTTGATGGTGCAGCTGATCAATGGAGTATCGAAGTTGCGGATTGCGGGGGCGGAGTCGCGGGCCTTTGCCCAGTGGGGCAATAAGTATCGGCGGCTTTTGCAGATTGAACTGAGCACCCAGCGGTTAGAAGATTCGGTCAATGTGTTTAATACCATCATCCCGACCGTGACTACCATTGCCCTGTTTTGGTTGGCGAGTACTCTGGTAGGTCCGTTAGAGTTGAGCACAGGCCGATTTCTAGCATTTAATGCCGCCTTTGCCATATTTATCGGCGGGGTGACCAATCTGAGTTTGACCATGATCGATGTGATGGATGTGATTCCGTTGTGGATGCGATCGCAACCCATCCTCGAAGCAGCTCCCGAGGTAACCACAGAGAAGACTGACCCGGGGCAGCTGACCGGGACATTTAAGGTAGATCGAGTGAGATTTCGCTATCGAGATGATGGTCCGTTAATTTTGGATGATGTGACGGTAGAAGCAAACCCAGGAGAGTTTATTGCGCTGGTGGGACCGTCGGGGTCAGGGAAATCAACGGTGCTGCGACTATTGCTGGGGTTTGAACATCCGCTATCGGGGACTGTGTACTACGACGGTCGAGATATGTGTGGTTTGAACTTGACTGCGATCCGACGACAGCTAGGTGTGGTATTGCAAAATGGTCACATTAGCGCCGGGTCGATTTTTGAGAATATTTCAGGGGGAGCGTTGATTACCCAGGATGATGCCTGGCGAGCGGCTGAGATGGCAGGATTTGCAGAGGATGTCCGCAATTTTCCGATGCAGCTGCATACAGTGGTAAGTGAAGGGGGCAGTAATCTGTCTGGGGGACAGCGACAGCGATTGATTATTGCCAG
>JBCCJR010000079.1:0-16057 GCA_039045805.1 Cyanobacteria bacterium P01_C01_bin.118 | reverse complement strand
CCTGAAGTATTGGCGGGCTCCACACGACTGAAGTCAGGCACAGTCACCAAGATGGCTCTCAATATTTTGTCCACTGGCGTCATGGTCAAACTGGGCAAGGTCTACGGCAACCGCATGGTAGATGTGTCAGTGACCAACACTAAACTGCACGATCGGGCCCTGCGGATTATTTCAGCTCTGACTGACTTATCACGGGATGATGCCGATGTCTTACTGAGCCGTAGCGATCAACAGGTCAAACTGGCGCTGTTGATGCACTGGGCTAGTTTAGAAAAAGTAGCCGCCCAGGCTGCATTAGACCAAGCAGATGGCAATTTGCGACAGGCCCTAACCGGTGTTTAACCTATGCCCTATGTCGGTTTAGAAGACTATATCAAGGCCGTACGCTCCGGTGGTGTCCTGGCACTACCTACGGATACCGTATGGGGTGTGGCCACTATGCCCAAATACAGCTCTACGTTGTACGAGTTAAAACAGCGCAGCCTTGATAAGGCTCTGATCTTACTGGGGGCAAATGCGGACGATCTGTGGCCCTATGTGACCATGGATGTAAATGCCTGGCAGGCAATAACAGAAAAACATTGGCCTGGGCAGCTCACTCTGGTGCTCCCGTCCACTGCCCAAGTGCCCATGGAAATGCATCCTAAAACCCCTGACACCATTGGGGTGCGGGTGCCAAATCATCCGGTGGCACAGCAGCTGTTAGCCTTAACGGGGCCGCTGGCCACCACCAGTGCTAATGTATCAGGCCAACCAAATCTAATGAGCGTCAAAGCCGTATTAGATCAGTTTCCTCAGGTCTATGGATTAGATAAAGATACTATTCAGAAACTTCTAGAAGATTTAGGGACTGATGGGGAGCTACCTGCCCCCTCGGGTTTGCCATCTACGGTTGCTCGCTGGCAATTAACCCATTGGGAGGTTTTACGTCAGGGAACCGTCTATTTGTAGAGTATAAGTAATGAGGATAGGGGTAAATCAGCCGTCAGTTTGCTGATTAGACCACATCTAACCAGTTCTAATGGTCTATTTAATTCCAGATAAACTTTAGTTAGCTGGTTTGTTTAGTC
The DNA here is from genome assembly GCA_039045805.1 of Cyanobacteria bacterium P01_C01_bin.118. Lineage (GTDB taxonomy): Bacteria > Cyanobacteriota > Cyanobacteriia > Phormidesmidales > Phormidesmidaceae > Leptothoe. The sequence continues at coordinate 14,987 of JBCCJR010000079.1, read as the reverse complement.
TCATCAGCTCTAGATAAACTTTAATCTGACTAATGGGAACCGCTTTAATTAGAATCGATTCTCGTTAGATTAGACCTGAATGGCCCCCTCATATTAATACTGACTTATACACCTAAATTCCTATGGATTGGCAAACGGCAATACTGATTGGGATCGGCTTTATCACTGGGACGGTGGTTACTAGCCTGCGTCAGCCCAAGCGTCAGCCCGTCGCCTCTTCGGCCCCCGATATTGCCTCGTCCCCCGCAGAAAATAAGCCCAAACCAGTAATTCAATGGACTCCACCGGATAACCCTGAAGCATTGGCCTATGAGCGTCTTAGCCAGCTAGAGCGGTTCAAAAGTGGTTTTCTTGCCCGTACGGCCCATGAGTTGCGATCGCCCATTAATAGTGTTATCGGTTTACATCAGCTGATTCTTGAAGGTTTGTGCGAGACACCAGAAGAAGAAAAACAGTTTACGGCAGAGGCTAAAGAAGCAGCCTATAAGGTACTACAGCTTTTTGACACCATCATTGCTGCTTCCAAGCTAGATATTGGTCGTGAAGTTCCCACGCTGGAACCAATTCATCTAGCAAATTTATTCAAAACTGTTAATGAGCTGACCCATCTGCAGGCCGCTAACAGCAACCTCAGGTTGACCTTTAAGCCCACCGATCTGGCGGTGGTCAGTGACCTTAAATGGCTGCAAATGATGCTGATCAGTCTCGTGGATGATGCCATTACTGCCACTAACCTTGGTGATATTACGGTAGAGGCCTCGGCAGTTGACGACTATGTTGTGTTGAGTCTAGAGGCTGATCGCCCAGCTAGCGATTTATGTGTCAGATTAGACACATCTCTTTATGGACGTGAAGTGGATTTAAGTAATCTCTCCTCTGTCTACCTTTCTACCGGTTTAACGCTCGCAGTGGCTGAAGAAATAGCCACTGCACTGAAAGGGAAGCTAATCCTACCGACAGAAGAAGATGTGCCTATCATCAAGGTAAAACTACCGGCTGGTTAGGTCTGATGGATAACAACTAGACAACAACGGTTTAACTCTTTTGCCTTCTCATAACATTGATACTGCCAAGATAGTGCTGCGTCATAAGAGTCGCAGTCCCTCCAAAATTTTGATCGTTGATGATCTGCTCAGCAATCTGCGATTGCTATCAACGGCGTTGGTTCAAGCTGGCTATGAAGTCCGCAATGCCAGTAGCGGGGCCACCGCTATGATGCGGGTGGCCTCGGAGTTGCCCGACCTGATTTTACTGGATATCAGAATGCCTGATCTGGACGGGTTTACGGTATGTAGTCAGCTCCATGGTGATGTTAGAACCGCTGACATTCCCATTATTTTTATGAGTGCGCTCAATGATCTACCAGGGAAGTTAAAGGCTTTTTCTGTAGGCGGCGTAGATTATATTACTAAGCCATTTCAAATTCCTGAGGTACTGGTTCGAATTGAACATCAGTTAGAACTGCGACGACTGCGAGCCACACTGGAAGCTCAAAACCAGAAGCTTCGCATCGTTCTTCGTCAGTATGAAATTGCAGAAACTCAAATTTACCAGATTAACCAAGAACTGGAGCGACGGGTACTGGCTCGCACGGATGAGCTGCATAATACAAATGCCAGCCTACAACAAGAGATCCACGAGCGGCAGCAGGCTCAGGCAAAGCTGATGTACCTGGCGATGCACGATGCACTGACGGGGTTGCCCAATCGAACATTATTACTAAAGCATTTAGAATCCACGGTACAGGCCAGTCAATCCGGGGCCAATCAGCTATCGGCCTTATTGATGTTAGATTGCGATCGCTTCAAAAACATCAACGACACCCTGGGCCATCTGCGGGGTGATCGATTGCTGATCGAAATTGCCCATCGGATTACGGCAATGATCCCCCAGGAGAGCATAGCGGCCAGACTAGCGGATGATAAGTTTGCCATTTTGCTGCCCCCCGTATCAGACGCAAGTACCATGGTGCAGCTAGTTGAGCAGCTACAGCAAAATCTATCCGAACCGATTGAGTTAGGGGCCCACGAAGTGACAGTCAGTGCCAATGTCGGTATCGTGCTGGTGGAACCCAGCTATCGCCAGGCTGAACACGTTCTCAGGGATGGCTCCTTAGCCTTGATTCAAGCCAAACAAAAAAATCAGGGCTGGCTTGCCTTTCAACCTGAAATGCATGAGCAGGCGTTGCATCGCCTCACCTTAGAAGGAAAACTACGCCAGGCCCTCCGTCAACAGCAGCTACAAATTTTTTATCAACCGATTGTTGCCCTGGCGGCTACCGCCTCTGGTCCGATTGTTGGTTACGAAGCCTTGGTACGCTGGCAGCCGGAGGGCACCTCTGATTTTTTGTCCCCCGCCGATTTTATTCCCCTGGCAGAGGAGAGTGACCTGATCTCCCAGCTGGGTAACTGGGTCTTTCGCACGGTATGTGAACAATTAAGCCAATGGCATCGAGACTGTCCCTCGGCTCCCGTTCCCTTTGTCAGTGTTAACTTCTCGGTACGTCACCTGCAAGATGAACAGTTTTCGCAACAGATTCATGCTGTTTTACAACAAACTCAAGTAAAGCCGGCCTGGCTCAAGTTTGAAATTACGGAAAATCTTTTAATTGGCGACAATCAGTCAATGATGGAAACCCTGGAACAGCTTAGACGCTGGGGAATTCAAATCAGTATTGATGATTTTGGCACTGGCTATTCCTCCCTGAGCTATCTCAAACAACTACCGGTAGATACCCTAAAGATTGACCGAGCCTTTATTAAGGATATCGAGTCAAATCCCGATAACTTTAAAATTGTTGAGGCCATTATCAAGTTGGCTCAGGCTCTCAAGTTAGAGGTTGTGGCTGAAGGCATTGAAACCTCCTGGCAAGCCCAGCAGCTCCTGGAGCTTGGCTGTACCTATGGACAGGGGTATTGGTTCTCCCATCCACTGGATAGTCAGACGGTTTGGAGTTTGTTGGACAGTATGGAAGATGGCGTAGCTTAGGCACTCTCTACCGACCCCTACGAATACTCAGATAGCGGTTATGCCGAATTGCGGCCATCGTATCCTGAATCTCCGTAGGAGCGTTACCCAGAATCTTTAGTAGATGGGAGCCAAGCTCCAGGGCTGCTTCAAATTCAGGCTGGACTACTTCTCGCGCTCCGGCCTGGGTCAGGCTATCGATTTCAGCCGTAATATGGGCCCTGGCGATCACATCCAGGTGGGGAGCAATGGCCAACGAGCGTTTTAATAGTATTCGAGCGCTAGCAGGGTCTGGTAGTGTGATCGCCAGAGCCAGGGCTTGATCCAAGTGGGCTTTCTCTAAAATTTGTTCTGAGTCAGCATCTCCCAAAATATAGGGGATTTTGTGATGGCGCAGAGTTTGAACGGCGGCCTCGTTGTTTTCGATGACGAGAACGGGATAGTTGCCCTGTTGTTGCACGATGCTGACCACCACCTGCCCCACCCGACCATAGCCTGCGACAACAATGTGTTTGGTGAGTTTATCCTCAATCCATACATCCTGAGGAGATTCCCAAACTGTTAGCAAGGCACGGAGCCGAGGAAAATTGAGTAGCGTTTCGGCAATGGGGGTGGCGAATTTGAACAGAATAGGGGTGAATACCAGGGTAATAGCGGTGGTGCCCAACAGTAGTAAATAGGTTTGTTCTGAAATTAGATTATTCTCCAGACCCACCAGGGCTAGTACAAAGGAAAATTCTCCAATTTGGTTAATTCCTAAACTAGTCCGCAAGGCTGTTTTGAATGAGTAGCCAAAGGATAGGACAACGGGTAACACAATAAACGCTTTGCCCACCATGGCCAGGGCCACCAAACCCAGAATGGTCCCCGCATTTTGGAGCAAGATCTGCGGGTCGATCAGCATACCGATGGAGGTAAAAAACAAACAGGCAAAAGTATCTCGCAACGGGAGAAATCGACTCAGGGCATGATCGGCATAGTCGATTTCCGCAATCATTAAGCCAGCGGCAAAGGCTCCAATTTCAATGGAGAGGTCGAGCCAGGCGGTAAATAGTGAAACGCTTAGACATAGGGCCAACAGGGTGAGTAAAAATAATTCGCTACTTTCGGTACGGGCTATGGCGCGAATGATGCGGGGCACCAGCCAATAGCCGGCTGCGATCGCAACTCCAATAAACGCCCCCACCTTGACTAGGGCCAGTCCCAGAATGGGCAGCAGGGACCCTTGGGAATTTAGGGATGGCACTATTGCCAGCATGACGCCCAGGGCTAAATCCTGGGCGACTAAAATCGCCAGCATAATCTGCCCATGGCGAGTATTGGTTTCTCCTCGTTCTGCCAGGGTTTTGAGGACAACGGCGGTGGAGGAAAGAGACAGCACGGCCCCTAAAAAGATTCCCTGCGGCACGGAGGTGGCCCACCCCAATAGACTGCTGATAGTGGCCACTGTGGCTGTGGTTAGACCAATTTGCAAAAGACTGCCCTGGAGGGCGACATTGCGAACACGATTAAGCTCGGCCAAGGAGAACTGCACCCCCAGGGAAAACAACAAAAAAGCCACCCCCAGTTCTGCCAACCCCTGAATCGCCTCAGTGTCGTTGATAAACTTAAACCCCAGCGGTCCGATCACTAACCCTGACAGCAAGTACCCCAGCAGCACCGGCTGACGGAGCCGATTGGACAGATACCCCCCCAGGGCCGAAGCTCCCAATGTGACTGTCAAATCTATAATAAATCCGCTGTTTGCTGCTGCCATCGTGTGACTCTTTATGAATACAGTTATGAATACAGAAGAGAACTCTATCGTTGAAGAACTTACGGTGTTCTTGCGTGGTCTATGGGTTGTTACTATCTACTGATGGAACAATGGACCAAAAAGATCCTACAGCCAGAAAATCTTGTTAATTGGAATATTTGGCTAAAAATTATGCCTGTTGCTCTCAAAAATGGGTTGCAAATCGCCAGGAGATTGAGTCTAGATGATATTTCTGGGGATTGATTTAGGGTGGCGAACCGGTCCCAGTGGCGTGTGCTGTTTAAGGTTAACGGAGACCGATTTATCCCTGATCGCCCTGAACCGACTGGATACCCATGACGAGGTCCTGAAGTGGGTGCAAATTCAAGCACCGGGTACGACTCCAGGGATGGTTGCTGTTGATGCCCCGACGATTATTCCTAACCCCACTGGCATGAGACTGCCGGATCGCTTGGCCCATAAATATTTTGGTAAGTACCATGCTGGCTGTTACCCAGCCAATCAGGCGTCGGCGTTTGCGCCTCAGCTGCTGGCGTTTGGACAGGCGTTAACTCTCCAGGGGTTTAGCCACGCCCCCAGCCTTACACCCCAGCAGCCGGGGCGATATCAAATCGAGTTTTTCCCCCATCCGGCTATGGTGCATTTATTTGGTTTATCGCGAATTCTAAAATACAAAAAGGGCCCCATTGCCCAGCGTCGTCAGCAACTGGAACGGTTGCGCTCGTTAATACTACACCATCTCCCCCACCACATCCCTCGTTTAGCCAGTGTGGATCTGCCCGCCATCCCTGAACGAGGAGCGGCCCTCAAAGCAGTTGAAGATCAGTTAGACAGTATTGTTTGCGCCTATGGTGCCGCCCACTGGTGGTACTGGGGCAAACAGCGCAATCAGGTACTGGGGAATTTAGACACCGGCTATATTGTTGTCCCTGCTCCCTATGACGTTCGGGACTACCGTCTTGCTACAGCTCCAAGCGGTGGCAGTTAAAGGGATCCTCAGCGCGATCGTAGCAATGCTCTTCCGCTAGAGCGCAGCGGTTTACTCGGTTGTAATTGTAGATATCCCAAATCTGAACCTCTTGCTGGGCATTCAGATTTTCCCGAATTACGTCCCTGGAGTCGGCTGGGATCGTCGCAAAAAAAGAGGCCCAGTGATGTCCCCGCTCCGGAGTAAAGCAAAATTTTCTGACATGACATAGCCACAGGGGCGTGTCATTGGGATCTTTTGCAGCGGCCATAGGCGCTCCCCAGGGTCGTTTCTAGAATGGGCTTTGGGCAAACCAGATCGGTTATTACGAAGTGGGTCCGCGACATTGCTCTAGCTAACTTGATAATATAGTTCTATCTAAAGCCAAGCTTGTTTTATTCACATTCTTCGAGTTCTTAGACAGGCATGTCCTAAGAATTAAGGGAATGTGAATAATTTTGAAGTAATATATCTATTGCTTGGGGCAACCACCAGGTTGTCTCACCTTGGCAAGTCTGCTTTAGCTCTAAATGGTCCTGAAACGGTCCTAAAAGGTGGTCAAAAACTGTTTGGAGACGTAGTTAAACCCTAGAGAATTACCCATGAAAGACCTCAGTAACTATCGAAATATTGGTATTTTCGCCCACGTAGACGCGGGTAAGACCACCACCACTGAGCGGATCTTGAAGTTGACCGGTAAGGTACACAAGATCGGTGAGGTGCATGACGGTGCAGCCACCACCGACTTCATGGACCAGGAAAAAGAGCGCGGCATCACGATTCAGTCTGCAGCGACCTCCTGCTTCTGGAATGACCACCAGTTAAATATTATTGATACCCCCGGTCACGTTGATTTCACCATTGAGGTATACCGTTCTCTGAAAGTACTGGACGGTGGTGTAGGTGTATTCTGCGGTTCTGGTGGTGTTGAGCCCCAGTCCGAAACTAACTGGCGCTACGCAAATGACTCTGAAGTAGCGCGTATCATCTATGTCAACAAGCTAGACCGAACCGGTGCTGATTTCTATCGCGTTGTGAAGCAGGTTAAGGATATCTTGGCTGCTGAGCCCCTAGTAATGGTGCTGCCCATTGGTATTGAGAACGACTTCGTTGGTGTAGTTGATCTACTCACCGAAAAGGCATGGGTTTGGGATGATTCTGGCGAGCCAATGAACTATGAACTCAAAGACGTGCCCGCCGATATGGTTGATGATGTGGCCGAGTGGCGAGAGAAACTAATCGAAACTGCCGTTGAGCAGGACGATGAGATCATGGAGAAATATCTCGAAGGGGAGGAACTCTCCGTTGACGAGATTAAATCCTGTATCCGTAAAGGTACTCGTGAGCTGGCCTTTTTCCCAACCTATTGTGGTTCCTCCTTTAAGAATAAAGGTGTACAGCTGGTGCTGGATGCAGTTGTGGATTATCTACCTGCTCCCACTGAGGTTAAGCCTCAGCCTGAGGTCGACCTAGAGGGTAACGAGACTGGCGAGCTAGCCTACGTTGATCCTGAGAAGCCTTTACGGGCGTTGGCGTTCAAGATTATGGACGACCGCTTTGGTGCCCTTACCTTTACCCGGATTTACTCCGGTACCCTGAAGAAAGGCGACACCATTTTGAATACCGCCACTGGCAAAAACGAGCGTGTTAGCCGCATCGTAGAGATGCATGCTGACGACCGTCAGGAAATGAACGAAGCTCAAGCCGGTGACATTGTGGCACTGCTGGGTATGAAGACGGTACAAACCGGTCACACCCTCTGCGACCCTAAAAATCCAGCAACCCTAGAACCCATGGTCTTCCCTGACCCTGTGATTTCTATTGCCGTTGAAGCCAAGCAAAAGGGCGGTTCTGAGAAAATGGGTATTGCCCTAGGCAAGATGGTTCAGGAAGATCCCTCCTTCCAGGTGGAAACCGACCAGGAGAGCGGTGAGACCATTCTGAAAGGAATGGGTGAATTGCACCTGGATATTAAGGTGGACATCCTCAAGCGCACCCACGGCATTGAAGTGGAGGTGGGTAAGCCTCAGGTGGCCTACCGTGAGTCCATCACTAAGGTGCTTAATGACAGCTACACCCACAAGAAACAGTCCGGTGGTTCTGGTCAGTTCGGTAAGATTGAATACACTATCGAGCCTAATGAGCCCGGCGCTGGCTTTGAGTTTGCCTCCAAGGTGACCGGTGGTAATGTGCCCCGTGAATTTTGGCCTGCAGTGGAAAAAGGCTTTGCCACCAGTATGGAAAAAGGCATGCTAGCCGGATTCCCTGTGGTGGACTTCAAGGTCACCCTTAATGATGGTGGATTCCACCCGGTTGACTCCAGTGCGATCGCATTCGAAATCGCCGCTAAAGCGGGCTACCGTCAGTCCTTTGTCAAAGCCGGTCCTCAGATTCTAGAACCGATTATGAACGTGGACGTGTTTGCCCCCGAAGACTACGTTGGTGACGTTATTGGCGACCTCAACCGTCGTCGCGGCATGATCCAGGGTCAAGAACCCGGTCCTACCGGTGTGCGCATCAAGGCTGATGTGCCCCTGAGTGAAATGTTTGGCTACATCGGAGACCTGCGTACTATGACCTCTGGTCGTGGTCAGTTCTCCATGTCCTTTGCAAACTATGCGCCCTGCCCTCGTAATGTGGCTGAAGAGGTGATTAAAGAGGCCAAAGAACGTCAGGAAGCCAAGTAGTCTTAACCCATCAAATCTCTCTAGTTGAACAATGAATGAGCAATCCTCGGCTGGTATCAGCCGAGGATTTTTTTTGCTAAACCCCTGTTTTTTCTAGAACGCGGTTTAATTTCCCACTCTTATAGCCTTCCAAATCAAGGGTGACATAGGTAAAACCGTAGTCCTGAAATGCCGTCACCAGTGTGTCTAAATCCACCATCGCTATAAAGGCTTTGATCTCACTGGGCGGCAGCTCAATTCTGGCCGTCTCACCATCGGAGCGTACCCGCAAATTACGCACCCCCAGCTGCCGCAGATAGCGTTCACACTGACCTACACGATGTAGTTTCTCCGTCGTAATTAACTCTCCATAGGGAAACCGGGAGCTGAGGCAGGGTTGTGACGGCTTATCCCACCAGGGCAACCCCAAATATTTGGACATTTCCCTCACCTCCAGCTTACTTAATCCCACTTCTGCCAGCGGAGAACGCACCCCCCGTTCCTTAGCTGCTTGAATACCAGGACGATAGTCCTGCAGGTCATCCGCATTGAGGCCATCCACCACATAGGGATAGCCTTCAGCCATAGCAAGGGGCTTGAGCGTATCATGGAGCTCGCTTTTGCAAAAGTAACAGCGATTGGTGGGATTGCTTGTGTAGTTAGGATTATCCATCTCATGGGTCTGAACGATGCGATGGGCTAGCCCCATAAACTCAGCCTGGCGTTTAGCCGCTTCTAGATCCTCTAGCATCAGCGACGGAGATTCTGCAGTTACCGCTAGCGCCTTTTGCCCTAAAACATCATGGGCGACCTTAGCCACCAGGGTGCTGTCGATGCCGCCAGAATAGGCAATCAGGGCTCTGTCCACAGATTGAAATATCGACTGAAGCTGCTGCAGTTTTTGAATAATGGTCATAGTCTAAAATCTGGAATAAGTCTTCAGTCCAACGAGGGGAGTATATTTAGCCTAACGACAATCCGTAGGTTTTGAGTTCTTAGTTTTAAGTAGACATCCTGTCTGACAAACCTTGACGGGAACAGCTGCTGTTAAAAACCCAAAATTCAAAATTCAAAACTCAAAGTTAAAAACTCAAAACTCCCATCTGGCCCACGTTAATATGGCCTGTATCACCCAAGCAGTTCAGAAAAAATGGCCGACAAAAAGGAACTAACTCACCCCCAATACAAAGCAGACCGTGAGGTGGTTAGCGGTTTACTCAATGGAGAAGCAACCGATTTCAATTTAATTGAGCTGGCCCGGCTGCGGATTCGGTATGACGGATTTCCAGGGGCGCGCGATATCCAAACAGATTTAGATAAAGTGCTAGCTAACTGGTCACTTACGGATGATCAACTGATGGAAAGAACTCGTCAGATCCATCAAACAGAGATGCTCTACAAAGCAAAGCGAACTAAAAAGGAAGATTGGAGCTAAGGGAAATCATGGCTTTGACATCAATGTATGCCAGAGTCAATCCCAATAGAATGCCTAGAATTATCTAAACTTTTCGTATCCTGATGGACAATTAAGCCATTCTCTCAAGCAAACCTCAGCTAGATAGCGTAAACACTCCCCCGTTAGCCACATTAGACTAGGAATATATCGGCTGGACGAGTCACTGGTGATTAACGAAATTCTTTTCTCGCTAGACATCGGCCTGGTTGGTGTTCCCTCTGACTTATTTGTGTTTCCCTTTTATTAATTTGACGGGCAACGCGTTTGTGCTTACAAAACTCCCAGGCTGCTAAATAGCGGTCTGGGAGTTTTTGCATCACCTAGTTTCTTTCACAGGGTGCTGTCCTTATCTTAGAATTACAACAGCTGCCCGGTGTTCTATCAAATTCATTAAATATACGGAAACGTAAAAAGGACCCTGTATATTTTGTCAACACGCGTTTGCTAACACCCTTACCCGTCATACAGGTCTACTGTTGGAGAGTAGTCGGTTTTAAAAGCGTGTTTACCCTAATTGAGTTGGGTAGTCTAAAGGGCGTGACCTAACCCCTTTTGTCATCCTGAAAGTTACGAGCACCCTTTTTGATTAACAGCCGCTGATTCCGTATACCCACTTAAATTAGCGACGCAACTTCATTGTTTTTTTACAAACGCAGAGAGTATCCAAAAAAATATGTCCACCGTAATTTTTGTGGTGATGCTGCTCACTCGTAGGTCTACTATATGACTACACTTACCCTGAAAAAGTCCATGCGGCCCGATCTCCTAAGTGATTTATTTCCACTATTTAATGCCGCAAATTCTGACACCTTGACCAGCCTGCTGTCCGCAGCTAATGAGCTTACCTATCCGGCGGGACGCACTGTTCTGATGGAAGACTCTTGGGGCAATGCGATCTATCTCATAGTGGCCGGATGGATTAAGGTACGCCACGATTCAGGCGGTGACTACGTTACCCTGGCTGTTTTGGGCAAAGGTGATTTCTTTGGTGAAATGGCGATCCTAGACGAATCTCCCCGCTCTACAGATGTCGTCGCTCTATCACCGGTTAAGCTCCTCAGTATCCCAGCCCAGCACTTTATTGACACACTGTTTCAAGATCATCATTTGCACCACCGCATGTTACAGATGATGGTACAGCGTTTGCGTCATACCAATAGCCACTTTCAGCGCCGCTATAAACCCTCGGCAGTCAAGCTAGCCCATACATTGATAGCCCTGGCTGAAGCCTATGGAGAGAACAAAGATACTAGTCCGGAAATCTTTAACCTGGCGATTGAAGATTTAGCTGCTGTTGCCGATGTGCCCAAAGACGACGCTGCAAAAATTATGGAAAAACTGCGGGAGAAAGATTGGGTTATAACCAATGGACAGTCCTTGCAGTTGAAAGGATTTAACCATTTGATTCAACTATCACAGAAGTAGGTAGGCTGGCTTTACAAATTATTTCTACATACTAAAAAAAACCTTGTTCTCTTGGGGTTACTTTAAGGGTTGCGCAGATACTTATGGGTGCTGTGCCATCTTGAATTTTCATGGGTACCCAACTGCCTCCTTCCATTACCCCGCGTCAGATGAATCTGCTGCGCATTGTGTTAGCTCTGGCATGGGCTGATGGCAGTCTCGCCAAAGAAGAAGCTGAGGTCATGCTGACCAAATTTAGTCAGGTGTTTGCCCCTAATTCTGATACTCAAGAGGCCGTCAAACAAGAACTCAAAAGCTATCTGGTACAGGATATTCCGTTGGAGGAGTTGGTCCCTAAACTCACCACCCAAACCGAAAAAGAATTTGTTCTGCGGTTGGGGTATGAAGTCATTAGCTCCAGTGCGCGCACTCCGGATGAGGAGCTGATCAACCAGGACGAGCAAGTCATTTATCAAAAGCTAGTACAGCTCCTCGATTTGCCCAGTGACACTGTTGAGCGCATTGAGAAATCCGCCCAAGCCGCGTTAGGCAAGACCCAAGCTCAGGGAAATAACGTAGTGGACTTGCTGACATATCAACTGCGGGAGCATTTGAGTATTTAAAGATAGAGAAGAACGGCACACCTCCTTAAGCACTCATGGTTAACATCCGCTGAATGGGAATGAGGGCCTTTTGCTGGATATCCTCGGGGAGTGTGATTTCTGGAGTCCGGTTTCTCATTGCCAGATAGAGCTTTTCTAGAGTATTTAGCCGCATATGGGGGCACTCATTGCATTGGCAGTTAGCATCTGGAGGAGCCGGGATAAACAGCTTGTGGGGTACCTGCTTTTCCATTTGGTGGATAATGCCAGCTTCTGTGACCACAATAAATTGTTCAGTGTCGCTGTTTTCCACATATTTGAGTAGAGCCGTGGTAGAGCCGATAAAGTTAGCATGGCGCAAAATCGCCGCTTCGCATTCAGGGTGAGCCACGATCTCAGCATCGGGGTGTTCCATTTTTAACTGCAGCATCTTCTTTTCTGAGAAGGTTTCATGGACAATACAGCTGCCCTGCCATAGCAATAAATCTCGACCAGTTTGAGCGGCTACATAACGACCCAGATTGCGATCTGGAGCAAAAATAATCGGGCGCTCGGGGGGGATTTGGTTCACCAGTTTTACTGCATTTGAACTGGTGCAAATGATGTCGCTCATCGCCTTGATTTCGGCAGTACAATTTATGTAAGACACCACAATATGGTCAGGGTGGGATGCCTTAAATCTGGCAAACTCGGCGGACGGACAACTGTCGGCCAGGGAGCAACCTGCGTCTAGATCTGGCAACAGCACCAGCTTGTCCGGATTCAAAATTTTAGCGGTCTCTGCCATAAAGTGTACGCCAGCAAACACAATCACCTCAGCATCGGTAGCCGCCGCTTTTTGAGATAGCCCCAGAGAATCGCCGATATAGTCAGCAATATCCTGAATGTCTGGTTCCTGATAATAGTGGGCCAATACAATGGCGTTTAGCTCTTTCTTCAGGACTTCAATAGCGCTGAAAAGGTCCTTAGGTAAAGCAGTGGCAGCAGCAGTGGTGAACATAAGAAATAGCTATTTTAGTCGTAGGCTAAAATTTGAATCTGTCTAATTATAGTTATTTTAACCATAATTGTCAGTAGAGGACATTAGCTCCTAAAAAGGCAACCATTGAGGTGTCCGGGGCAACTATCCTTGAATTCAGTCATAGCGATTTGGCGTTCGATTGACTAGCGTTGCAGCGTCATATCAAATTGCTGACAAATGGCAGTGACAGCGTCCACCCAGCCCTGGGGGGCTGAAGCTGATGCTATATGCCAACCTCGATTACCAAGCTGAGGATGGGGGCCCTCTGCCCCAGGTAAAACAATAGGGTGGTCAACATTTTCCAACATATCCAGGTCATTAGGACTGTTGCCTAAGCCAATGGTGACGATATTTTCATCAGAGGGCAAAATACTTTGATAAAGTGCAACCAATCGTTTTACAGCATTACCCTTGCCCGCGTCTGGGCCAATCAAATGGGAAAACCGATCGCCCACAACGACCTTAAATCCGATAGTTTCAACCGCTTCAACAATTTGTTCAGAGGTAACGGCCTTAGGGGTAATAAAGGGTTCACTAAATTCACGCGCTTTAGCTTCCTGAGCATCTTTGGCAGACAGTCCGGTGTATTTCTGCAACCGTTCGATGGTCATGTCACCAAAGCCCAATAGGGAGTGGCGGAGCTCATTGGCGATCACCCGCAACCCGGCCCTAGCCTGGACATAGGGACAGCCTAAATCCACTAAATAGTAGTCATCCTCCTGCTCGCCTGGAGGCTCCTTAAAGGGATTATGATTGACTTCAACAAAAATACCACTACCATTCTCAGTCACAAACGGATCGGTAAGTCCCACCTCCTGGCGTAGGGTACTTACTTCTGCCCTGGTCTTGCTGGTGACAGGCACCACTGGAATCTTTAATGACTTTAATTGCTGGATAATGGGGACAGTTGCAGCGTAGTCGTAGGTCTCACCGTTAAGCAAAGTACCGTCGAGGTCAGTAAAAATAATCAGCTGAGTCATAAGTAAACGCGCCTTAGGCCGAACATGTTTAGATTAAACAATGATGTATGCCGCTGAAGGGGCAAATTTGTTTACTAAGTCCAATGAAATTCTGGGGCAAATGAAATTACAGGGGCAACTGTGAGCACTATTGCCATTGTGGGGGACGTCCATGGCCAGTGGAGCCATGCTGATAAACAGGCGTTGGAATCTTTAGGGGTGGATCTGGCGCTATTTGTTGGCGATTTTGGCAATGAAGATGTCTCGATTGTTCAGCAGATAGCGACAGTGTCTCTGCCCAAGGCAGTTATTTTAGGCAACCACGATGCCTGGTACACATCGAGCAAACGCAATCGGAAAAAGTGTCCCTACGATTTCACCAAGGAAGATCGGGTACAGCAACAGTTACAGGCTTTGGGGGAATGCCATGTTGGCTATGGCAAACTGGAGGTGCCTGGCCTGACGGTGGTGGGAGGCCGTCCGTTTAGTTGGGGTGGTTCCAGATGGCGTCATAGCCAGTTTTACCAGGACCGCTACGGTGTGAGCAGTTTTGCTGAGTCGGCGGCTAAAATCTGTGGCGCAGTTGATGCGGCTGCCCAGAATACGGTGATCTTTCTGGGGCATAACGGTCCTTTGGGGTTAGGAGACCAGATGCATAATATTTGTGGGCGAGACTGGAAACGCAGTGCTGGCGACTATGGTGATCCGGATTTTGCGGATGCGATCGCACATGCCCGCAGCTCAAATCGTCGGGTTCCCCTGGTCGTGTTTGGCCACATGCACCACGAACTCAGATATGACAAAACCCGTCTGAGGGATCGTGTCGTCGTCGATGACCATGGCACGGTCTATGTCAATGGAGCGAACGTTCCTCGCGTGCGTGAAACCGACAGCGGCTGGCAGGGTAGCTTTATCTTGGTCACCCTCAAAGCAGGCCAGGTTGAAACAGTGCGACTGATTTGGGTAGACAAGACTGCCAACTTTATATCCGATGAATATCTTTATTCACGGGATGTAAAACTCAACACATTACTAGACGCACGGGTGAATTTGGGCTAGCATAGCTCTGCTTCTGGCAGTCGTGCTTGGAAGCTTTTTAATTGGAGAGGTGGCAGAGTGGTCGATTGCGCTCGACTTGAAATCGAGTGAGCCGCAAGGTTCCGAGGGTTCGAATCCCTCCCTCTCCGTT
>JBCCJR010000078.1:0-16064 GCA_039045805.1 Cyanobacteria bacterium P01_C01_bin.118 | reverse complement strand
TCGAATTTTCGACGCTATGACATTGAGATTCCTTTTCCTCAGAGAGATTTGAATATTCGACCTTCTCAGATAGATCCGATAATCTTGACGCAACAGATTTCTGAAGAGAGTTTGCCAGTAATACCCAAAACAGAGAGCGGTCCGTCTACGAAAAATCAGTTGTTGGCGGATGTGAGTCCGTATTCAAGTCTGTTAAAGAGTCATCATCAGCTACAGGAGGCTTTGCTAGAGCGGTTGGTGGGGCAGATGCGGTCTCTTAGTGGTGTGGAAATTAAGGATCGGCGGTTTCGATTAACAGTGTATCCGAAATGTTTTGTCGGGAGTGATGCGGTGACGTGGTTAGCCCAGACACAAAATGCAACACGGGAGGCAGCCGTACGCATCGGTCAGGCATTAGTGGAAAAGGGAATTTTGCACCACGTCACCGATGAGCATCCATTTAAGGACGAATATTTGTTTTATCGGTTTTACGAAGACGAAACGTAATGCAACGGTAGGTTGGGTTGAGCCTGGCGTAGGCTTTGCCTTCTCGAAGAGTAACCCAACATTTCAAGATTCATCGCAATTGACGACATCCAATAAATGCAGGATTTGTTGCGATCTCACCCGATTTTCGTATGGTATGGATTAGAGGAGGATACGAAACCCAACGCTCCGAAATTTATTGCGCCTGAGATCAATAATGGTATCGGCAAGAAATGATCGTCAGATAATCATCATCCACAGCATATACGAGGCGATTTGTATCATCAATCCGCCGTGACCAGAAGCCAGATAGATTTTCCTTTAGAGATTCTGGTTTACCAATGCCTTCAAAGGGTAATTTTTTAGTCTCTTTAATGAGTTTATTGATTCGTTTGAGAGTCTTTTTGTTTTGAGTTTTCCAGTAGATATAATCTTTCCAAGCCTCATCGGTCCAGGCTAATTTTCGATTACTCATCAATTAGTTCTTTTTCTGTTGCCTGACCTTGTTTGTATTGGGCAATGGATCGTTCTAGATGAGCTGCATTGGCTGGAGACTTTAGCAAATGGACAGTTTCGAGCAGACTATTGAAATATTCCAGGGACATGACGACGGCATCGTCGGCATCGCGACGGGTGATGACGGTGTAATCCATGTCATTGCAGACTTGATCCAGGATATTTTTGAGCTTACTGCGGGCTTCGCTAAAGGTAATGATTTTCATGGCACTTGTACGGCTACTTGTACAAGTATAGTGTGTGGAAACTGTCAGCTCAGATTTTATTAAGTCATCTTTTGCAAAAAATATGACTACCTTTGTACAAAACTCTAAGATCCTGCCGATCTGAGCTTTCTTGATGCAAACACTCCGCAAAATGGCTGAGACGAATTGAATGATTTGTCAGGTGCTAATCACCGCTTGATAAAATCACGTTTCGAGAATGCCCGCCATGTATCAACCTAAACTCGGCAAACTACACTCTGACGGTAAGCCTGTTTATCAAAGTCTTTGCCCTGGTAAGAAATTTAAGCTGGATGAGTGGTGGATTTATGAGGATCATCGGGGTCAGCTGTGGGTGATTCCCCCTGGGTTTGTGTATGACCTGGCGAGCATTCCGTCCTGGATGGCGGGGAGTTTGCAGTGGGGTGTATGGAATGTGGGGGCGGTGCCCCACGATTGGGCTTATGAGTATGGGTATTTGTTGCGGGTAAATCAGGGTCGGCTGGAACAGGTATTTGTGACGAAGCGGGAGACGGATGATTTGTTTGCGGACATTATGTTTAGCGTGGGTCGCCGGATTCAGGCGGTGCGGTTTTGGCGGATGCAGCTGATTTATTGGGCGGTGAGGTGGTTTGGTCGGGGTGTTTGGTTGCGGGGACGGAGGGCGTCGCAGCCGGTGCCGCCGTCTTTGTGGGAGTTACAGCGGTTGTATGAGCAGGCGCGTGCGGATGAGGGGAAGCGGAAGCGGCATTTGTATGTGGCATAAATATGAGACTCTTTTTTGAGAATGATGATAGAGCATTATGGCCATTGAGCACAGACATCTTGGACAGCTTGTAAGATATCTAAAAATGTTTGCTCATCATCATTCAGCTGCCGAATAATAGGTTTGATATCCGATAATTGTGATAATAAATCTTTGCGATTTTGATATGACAAAATCGCAAGTAATTCAGACCATTCCAGAAATAAAATAGGAAGTCTTGTTAAAGAAGGCAAATCTGTTCCAAAGGCTTTGGCTGAAAAATATTTGTCTTCCATTGATAAAATTATTTCTTTTATTCTTGATAAATACCTAGTAGGTAAATACCTTAAAAGGCGTTTGACAACTGCTGATTTTTCACGTTCAAACTTTATTTGACCGACTAATTGTAATGCAGTTGGACAAATCTCAAGAGGTATCGACTCAGCAGAGTTAAATATACGACAAAGTCTTTCAGCTTTTTCAAACTCGTTCTCATCTTTAAAGCTAGGCTCTAGTATCTCTGGCCATAATTCTGGAAATGAGTTAGTCAGCTTAGCGAGACAACTTATTATCTGATTTCTTCTCACAAGGCCACCAAAGTAATCTAAAGAATCATTTATGTGCTGAAGATTCTGATTCTCGGCTTCCCGAACGATGCTTAGTGCTCTGTGCGCAAGTGAAGTAGGGATTTTATGTAATGGGATAGAAGCCATGATTGATTGTTTTTGCTGCGCTTCTATCTGTGTGGTTATGTCTAAAGCAGTGGTCCAATCCTCAAGCGATAAATTTGGATTTATTAAATTTCCACTCATGTCATAAAAAATTTCATAAAAAATCCCTTCTAGATACTCAGGATCACTGGTTATAAGCTGGGTGATGCTTAATGCTTCAGTTGGAAAACTAGCCCCTAATTGGCAGGCAAAAGATTCGAGTTCATTATCTACTTTTTCTTTATCATCCATTTTCTGGATTAGATTTAAGACTTCAGGTATTAATTTTGGCTCTCTTGTAGCACACTCGCTCAATATTGCTATTCTTTGGTTTTCATCTTCGAGCTGATATGCAACTTTAATTACTTTAGATAGAAGCTCTTTAGGTAAATGGCTTACCAAATTGAGTAAAATATTGAAACAATCACCTATATCCCTAATTTCATTTATAAGTTCAAATGTATTATCCAGTAAGTCTGGCGTTAAGTACTCTGCTGAACCACATAAAACTCTTAGGAGTTCAAATTGATTTTGAAATTGTGACAGCATATTAAATGCATCAGGTAGTTGCTTAGAAGGTAAGTATTTAACTATTTGTATCAAAGCATCTGCTCGTTTTTTTTCATTGCTTATTTCATGTATTACTAAAAGTGCATTAGATGCCAGGTCAGGCGACAAAAACTCCACTAACATATTAAGAGTTTTTGTTCGCTCTGATTCATTCTTTATTTGACATACTATTGGAAGTAATTCTGAGGAGAGTTCAGGTAGATTCTTCACTAGATTACATAATGCCTCTGCCTTTGTAGGCTCATCTCTGATTTGACGTATAATATTGAGTGGCTTTTCTGCTAGTTTGGGTATATTTTTGGCTAATCTGCTAAAAGTTTCAACCTGTTCAGGTTGATCTTGAATGTAACGAGTAAGCTCCAGTAACTCAGTTAAAGATTCAGTTGGTAAGTAAGCAACTAAAGTTCGTAAAATCTTTAAACGATTATTTTTTTCCTCAATTTTAGAAACGATTCCCAATACACTAGTTAAATGTTTTATATGCTCAGGGAATGCATATTTTACAAAGTTGGATAAGATATCTACTTGATTTTTCTCATCATTCATTCTTTGCAAATCGTCTAGCAATTCAGGAAAAAACTTGGGAGGAATATACCTCATAGCATTACTTAAAAAGCGGGCGCGATGAGATTCATTGTTTATCTGATGAGTTATTTCTATGATCTCAGGCCATAGATCTTGGGATAAATGCTTTGACAGACCAATTAAAGCACTTATGTATCTTTCTGGATTATCAATCTGACGAGTAATTTGTATTGCTTTAGTCCATAATTCGAAGGGTAGATACTCCGCTAGCCCAGTTAGAACATCTACACGATTTTCTCCTTTGTCCATCCCTTGTACGATTTCCATTGCCTTGGCCAATTGTTCGGAAGACATATATTTACACGTACGACGCAACGAACGTGCACATTCCGCCTCATTGTCAATCTGTTGAATAATTTTTATGACTTCTGACAACAGTTCTAGAGGTAGAAACTCTGCTAACTCAGTTAGAGCATCTACACGTTTGGATTCATTACTAATTTGACTGGTAACATTGACTAATTCAGGTAATAGTTCAGGAATTTGTCTACTTAGCTCAACTAATGCCCTAAAGCGTTGTTCCTTATTTTCAATTTTTTGGGCAAGTGACAATGTCTCAGGCAATAGTTTAGGTTTTTGCTTGCTTAGCTCGAAAAAAGCTCGAAAACGTTGTTCTTTATTTTCAATTTTTTGGGCAAGTAACAATGTCTCAGGCAATAGCTCAGGTAGTTTAGAGATCAGTTCAATAAAGTCCAATAATTGTTGATATCCATCTTGCCCCGCGCGTAAAGAACTATAAACTACAGATAAATCTTCGGCGCTTAATTTTTTAACTAAAAAAGACAGGATTTTTTTTCGAGAAGATTTATCTTTAATCGGATGTAAAATTGATAATACTTCAGGCAAAGAATTTGGCAGTAAATCTTCTGATATTGCTAACAGAGTTTCTACTAAGTTCTTTTCATTGGTGGAATAGTTGTCCGTGAATTTTGGAGTAGCTTGCAGAAAATCTATTAATAAGTGAGAGGGTAGTTGTTGTGCAAACTCATATAATGCACGCCAAAGCTTTTCCGGTTTACTTGGGATTTGTGAAAAAATCTCTACAGAATTTTTAAGATGTTCCGATGGTAAATGTTTTGCTATCTGTCCAAGTGCGTAAGCACGCGAACAAAAGCCCTGAAAGAAACGTTTACCATCAATCTCTAGCATAGGTTGATCCTGAATTTGACTTACAACTTTCAAAACATCTGGCCATACGCTTGGTAGTCTTTTCGCTAATTTATCTAGTAAGTAGGCACGATGAGAATCTTGTCTAATCTGCTCAACAGTCTTTTGTACTTCCAACAGTAATGGTTCTGAAGCATGTGGAATAATTACTGCAATACATTTTGTTCGGTGCCATGGATTCTGCACTTGTTGTGCATAAGCTAACCCCTGCGCAGGAGACCAAACCTTCTTCTCCACCAATGCCCCCACCAACTCTGCAGGTATATTACTCGCCATACTATTAATCGACGTCCGCATCAACGCATAGCGAAACAACAGCACCAGTGTTTCACCTGGCTCATTCGCATAATTCTCCTTCGCCAGTTCCCACGCCCGCGCAACATCATTTACAAACCCCGCAGGCTTCCCAATCGCATCACATGCCTCATACCAACCATTCCGCCCATCCGCGTTACTAGCTCGCAACAACCCATGAATCTCCTGCACCTGCTTAGCCTGCTCCATATGCCAGGTAAGCCGGTCATAAATATACCCATCGTCTCTTAGCGTATGCCACTGCCCCCGCTCCGTCTTCCCCCGATATCGCTCCAAAAACTCACTATGGGCCTCCGCCTTCGTCATTCCCAATCCCGGCAGATCTCCCTCCTGCGCAGGCTGTGGTGCACTCACCAACAACCGCTGCGCCAGATCATGCATCAAATCATGCATCCGAAAGGTGCGCCGTCCCTCAGGTCCCGCCTGCTTCGCCCCCTGCAACAACAACGCCTTCGAACTAAACGTCCGCAATATCGACCCCGCCTGCCGCTTTGATACCTGCCATAGCGTCACCGCCATCTCCTGGGTCAGACTCACATCCTCCGGCACTATTCCTAGCCAAGCAAACTGGCGCAACTGCTCTGCTGACAGCTGCTTCAAACTCAAATTAAAACAAGCCGTCAGACTATACTTCCGTCGCTTCGCATCATCGGGGATATCCTCCCGACCATAGAGATCCAACGCCTCCAGCCGCACTACCTCATCCTGAAAGTCTTCAAACAGCTCAGGCCAGGTCACCCCTTCTTCAATCTGCGATGCTGCCAGCTCCAACGCCAACGGCAAATATCCCACCCGCTCTGCAAAGTCCAACGCCTGTTGCGTATCCTGCTCACTCAGCTCCTCCTTGAGCTTTTGCGTCATCAGCTCCAGCGCCTGCTCCGGACTCATCACATCCAGGCTATACCTATGCGCCTCAGGGATTTTCGCCTGACGAGTAGTCACCAATACACAGCACTTATCCCCACCCACCCGAAACGGTTCCAGGTGCGCCGGATTCCACACATCATCTACCACCAGCAACGCATGCTTGTCATATAGCAATGTGCGTAAATGATTCGACGCCGCTTCTACCGCTGTTGGCTTATAGTCATGGTCCCCCAGTGCCTGTATCCACCCACTCAGCAGCGGCAATATGTCCGGATTTTGACCCAACGTAGACCACAAAATCCCATCAGCAAATCGAGTCTGAACATCGTCATCATGGGCCAGCTTCGATGCCAGCACCGACTTACCAATGCCACCCAAACCATAGATAGCACTGACCACCAACGTGCCAGTCTTCTGAGATTCAGAGAGAAGTTGTTCTTTTACTTTGTTCTGATGCTTTGGTCGCTCAACAAAGTGTTCTGGCAACGGCGGCATCTGTAGCGGGATACCCCAGTTTCTTCGTTTCGTTTTCGGCTTAGGCGCAGTCTCGACAACATTCTCTTGTGGTGAAATCTGTTGTCGAGGATGAAATCTCACAATAGGCACAGCACGACCTTTACCAAAGCGCATCGGTTCTTGACGACTGCCTTTTAACCCACTTCGCAATAAATCAAATAGCCGGTCTCCCGTAATCTCTCCATCATTATTAGCGTTGCCTTGCGCCAAAGCATCTAAAACCGCCCCAGTAAAGACACTATGATCTTCCCTCTTTTTCGCCCAGGCTTTCTCATGCCCACGGCAAGCTGTTATCAAATAATAATCCTGCTCAGATTCTAAACTGGCAAAACTGCGTTCAACTAACTCTCGCTCGATCAGCTCACCACTGTTGCAAGCATCAATAAACATCACCAGACTGCTGAGGTCCGAGCTACAGATCAGATCATTGATTTCAGACAGAGCGATGGCCTTTGTCTGACGCTTTGGCTGCTTACCTTCCATCGTCAGCTTGCAGTCGGAAGTCGCCAGATAGCCTTTTGTGCCTCCTAAGCCTTTAACTGCCAGACCATGTCCTGTGAAATAAATAATCGCCTCATGTCTAGCGGCCTGTTCGGTGACCAGCGTGGTTAGAGCTTCTTCTAAATCCTCAGCCGTCACATGGCCTTTTAGTACCGTCACCCGTTCACATTGCCCATGGTCTCTAAGTAACTGAGCCACTGCTTCAGCATCACCTTCTGGCTTACTCAAGTTCTTTAGAGAGGCGTCTTTGTACTCAGCAATTCCGACGACGAGGGCATAACGGGCCATGGGCTTATGACTTTCCAGGGATTTTATCTTGGTCACATTGGTTAGGTCACATCCCCAAAAACTAAGGAATTTATAGCCAATGTGACGCGCAAAGTTTCTGACGCGTCAAAAACTTTGCTAAAGGCAGTTCAAGGCATAATTTCCCCTAAGATAACCGATGTTTTCGTAGCACCCCAGTAAACCTATGACTGATGTAAACCGTCTTGTATTCGAAGATGACTCTGGCAACGCCTACACCATGTACTTCGAATCCGGTGACGCCATAGAAACACCGCCCGACCCTAGCGACGATGATGAATATGAATCGATGGGAGTAAGCACCGAAGTCAAGGCAAAGCTAGCAGATATTCATGGCACGCTCAAAACCTATGCCAACTATGCCCTGGGTGCTTTCAAGGGAGTGGCTGGTGCCGAGGTGGAGGAAATCAACCTGAAGTTTGGCATTAAGATTGCTGGCTCAACGGGGTTGCCGGTCTTGGCCCAGGGCTCGGCAGAGGGCAGTTTTGAGATCGAGGTGAAGTGCAAGCCGAAGTGAGGATTGATTGTGGGTGCGAGGGTAGGACTTTGAGTGGCGGATGGGTTGTGTGTTGCAGGATTTGGGCCTCTCCCTAAATCCCTCTCCCCAGGGAGAGGGACTTTGAGTTTCGTAGGTGGACTTTTTGATGCTGAAGGAAGTTTGCTAGGCTCCAACTCCCCTTCTCCCTGGGGAGAAGGGGCCGGGGGAAGAGGGGCCAATCCCGCCAGCGACAAACCTACTCCCCTAAAAACCGTCCAATTTCTACTAGCACCCCCTCAAGCTCTTCAAATACCTGAGTATTCTTAAACCGCAAAACCCTCAAACCACAATTCTGCATCCAAGCATCTCGCTCAGCATCCCTGTCTCTCTGCCGTTCATGAATTGGGCCGTCTATCTCCACAACTAGCCTGGCCTCATGGCAATAAAAGTCAGCTATAAAGCGACCAATATTGTGCTGGCGACGAAACTTAAACCCATTTAATCGTCGATTGCGTAGGCATTCCCATATGATGCTCTCTGCTGGAGTTTGCCGCTGGCGTAAATCTCGGGCAAATTGCAGCAGGCGTTGGGGGATGTGGCGATTACGGCCTGCTATGGCAGAGATGTCTGGGTCAGTCATAGGCTTAGAGTGCCCTGGAGCATATGAAGCTCCCCTTCTCTTGCTGGAGAAGGGCTTAGGTAATGTGGCTGAGCATTCTTAAGACAAGGACATAATTTCCTCAATCAGCAGACTAGGCTCCTTTAGAATAAAAAAATCTACCTCACCCAGTTCCCTGCCCCATTTGAGGATTCCCTTAGTGCCCAAGACGCGTCGCAAAAATCGTCGCTTCACCCTGGTCTCTCTGGTACTTTTAGTCACCGGACTGTGGATAGGTCAATGGCACGTCCGTGGCAAACTATCCTCACCGACAGCAGCTCTAGTGCTTGGCGGCGATACCAAACGGGAAGACTTCGCCGCTCAGTTTGCAGCGGATAACCCAGATATAGATGTTTGGATATCCTCCGGGGCCAATCCTGAATATTCCACCTGGGTATTTCAAGCATCCCAGGTACCCCTAGATCAGCTACATCTGGACTATCGAGCTGTCGATACCGTCACCAACTTTACGACCCTGGTGGACGATTTTGAAGAATTAGGGATCAAAAGCGTTTATCTGATTACGTCGGACTACCATATGCGGCGAGCTTCTACCATTGCCGCTATCGTTCTGGGCAGTCGTGGCATTCACTACAAACCATTGCCAGTGGTGTCAGAGCGTCCGCCGGAAACTTTGCTCCGCAGCGTGCGAGATGGGGGACGCTCAATATTATGGGTGTTTACGGGTAAAACCGGCTCTGAGCTGGCTCAGCTTACCTCGACGTTGCCTGTATTGCCTTAATAGCTGCCTAAATTTTTGATCAAAGGTGGGTAAAGAGTTATTACTCTTCACTGTTCACGCTTTACCCTTTACATAGCTAACCTGTGAGTTTCTACACTTAATTAAGTTATGGAGCTCCCTATTTGCCGATGACGAGTTTTATAGCTTGGCGCAGCAGCAGCGATTTTTAACGTTTGGCGATAGTTAGGTGTTGTGAACTATGTGCGCCTGCATTTTGATGTTTTTCCAAAGCTGGTTATGACGTCTACATCAAACAAATCTCTCTACACCGAACCACAGGTTAAAGCCTGGTTACGAGGGCTGTTGGCCATTGCCTGGGCCGATGGTGAATTTGATGATCAAGAGAAAGGGCTGATCCACACCATGATGGATGTGGAGTTTGCTCCGAAGCTAGATTTCGAAACCTTTGAGCCGATTAAACCGGCAGAGCTGGCAGAGATTCTGACGCCAAACCCGATCGCAGCTGAGAACTTTTTGCGGATGGCGGTGATGGTTGCGATCGCAGACGGCATCTACTCCGCTGCCGAGGACAAAGTTCTGATGGACTTCTGTCAGGCCCTCAATCTAGACGCTGCCGTACTTCAATCCCTACAGTCCACCCTCTACAACCTGCGCCAAGTCAAAGAAGAAGTCCAGCCAGGTACCAGTGCTGCCACTGCTACAGCACCTGCGGCTGTAGCAACGACCGCTGCGGCAGCCAGTCCCCTTCAGCCCCCAGCTTCCAAAGACGGTCCCGATCCGCTTAAGCCCATGCGTGAGTGGTTGGATCAGCTAGAAGTACAGGACCCACGCCTGGCCCGCTTTGTTTGCAAAATGATTCCCTCCCAATGCCCCTTTGAGCGAGACGTCACCTTATTTGGTAAGAAAATCGTCCATATTCCCCCCATGTGTAAGATCAATCCTCTCTATGAACAGCTCGTGGGATTACGGTTTCGGGCTCTGTCGCATCTAGCCGATGATTTGGGCGAAGATGTAACGCCTTATTTATAAAGACGGAGGGTGGGTACCGCCCATCAATAATTTGATTGAAGAGTAGCGATCGGTTAAAAACCGAAATCCTCGTTGTTGGCGGTGGCACCGGGGCAACAGCCGCTGCTATCCAGGCGGCACGAATGGGGGCTCAGGTATTGCTCGTGACTGAGTGGCCCTGGCTAGGAGGTATGCTCACCGCTGCTGGAGTGACCGCCCCCGATGGTAATGAGCTAGCGGCGTTTCAAACAGGCCTGTGGGGTGCCTTTCTTCGAGAGTTAGAACGACGACAGCCCGGTGGTTTGCACAATGCCTGGGTGAGTTTCTTTACCTATGAGCCTGCCATTGGCGCAGCCATTTTTGCGGACTGGGTGGCGGCATTGCCAAACCTTACCTGGCGCTGGGGGCATCGTCCTCGGTCCGTGTTGCGGTCGGGAGATCGGATAACTGGTGTGACGTTTGATCAGTTCTCGGTGGAGGCCCAGATTACGCTTGATGGTACCGAGCTAGGAGATTTACTTGCCCTGGGGGACGTGCCCTACCGCTGGGGCTGGGAGACCCAGGACCAATGGCAGGAACCCAGCGCCCCCAAATCCCTCACTGATCCTGCCGAACCGCTATTGCCAGCCATTAAAAAATATCCGGTGCAGTCTCCCACCTGGGTTGTGGTGATGCAGGACTATGGTGCAGGAGAAACCGCCCCAACGATTGCGGCAACAGACTCTTCTGCATCGTTTGTTGGTGCCTGGGATGGCTATGGACCAGAACAGTTTCTAAACTATGGGCGACTGCCGGGCAATCGTTTTATGATCAATTGGCCCCAGCGGGGTAATGACTATGGTGTCGGGCTGCAGCGATTGATCGAGTCTGATGCAGCCCGCTATGACTATTGGCAAGAAGCCAGGGAACACAGTCAGCAGTTTGCCCAGTTTATCCAGGCCGAACTAGGTAGCCGTTACGGTTTGGCACAGAGGGTATTTCCTGACCTGGAGGGCACTCCTGGCGGTGGCGCGTTTGCCCTATATCCTTACTATCGCGAAAGTCGTCGGCTGGTAGGACTGGCGACGGTGAGTGAGCGTGATATTTTGCCGGTATCAGGTGGGCAGGTGGCACCGCTGCCACTTGATCAAGAGGGGCGTGTGGATGCGATCGCAATCGGCAACTATCCTAATGACCATCACTACCCTGGATTTGATATGCCTCTGGCCCCCAAAGCCATTCGTTGGGGCGGGCGATGGACGGGCACACCATTTACGATTCCCTATGGTGCATTGGTTCCAGCTGATATAGATGGCTTATTAACCTGCGATAAGAACATTTCAGTCACCCACATTGCCAATGGGACCACTCGACTACAGCCTGTTGTTCTGGGCATTGGGCAGGCGGCTGGAGTCGCTGCTGCTCTATGTGTCCGTCAAGCTTGTCAACCACGAGAATTGGCTGTGCGAGATGTTCAAACCAACTTACTCAACGATCAGCAGGCCCCAGCCATGGTAATACCCTGCTTTGACCTGTTACCAACCGATCCTCACTGGAGCAAGCATCAACATGCTTATTTGAGTGATTCATTGGCGTATCCCAGCAGTGGCTTTACGTATTCTATGAATGATTCGCCGCCGATGGTAATTGCGTCAGCCCAGGAGATATTTCATGGTCAATATCAGCGGGGAGAGGATGACGGCCATCAGCTTTGTCTTTCTATCGATAACATCCAGTCCACAATTGCCTTAGTAGCCGTTTCTCTCCAAGCAGTGAATCAGTTGATGCATCTCGCTGATAGCAGCAAAATCAATGTTTATGGTGCCCATAATTCAGGGGGAAATTGGATCCTGGTGCAAGACGTTACAGAAGTTGATGGAAAGTAGTATCAGCTACAGAAAATGAGCCATTTTGCCCACACTTTTTTCACATAGTTTTTCCTGAGTGATTTGTCAATTCCGTGTAAGCAGGAAGTAGCAATACTACTCATTTTCTGACCCATGAGAACTTCTCTATCGGTACTGTCAATTGCTGCTACCATCAGCGTCTTTCACCTACTAGGGCTAACTTTTACACTACCTAATTTTGAATTAACTGATCGTGGCAGTGGCCGTCTAACAACTGATTTAGCGATCGATCGTGGCAGCGGTCGTTCTAACGATGAAAAAATTGAGCGGGGCAGCGGTCGCGTGGTTGTTTACCGTGGCAGTGGTCGTGTAACGACAGACCCGGCAGCATATCGCGGCAGCGGTCGTTTTTCCAACGAGAAAGCGTATCGTGGCAGTGGTCGGATGATGGCCTAAGCTGATCACTAAGGCACTGTTCAGCAAATAAGCTGACAAACGCCATGGAAAAACTATAGATATTAATCAGAAAAAGTTTTACGCTAACCCTTACGAGTTAAAAATAACTATACCCATTGAAGCTCCTTGTCATATTGAACAAATCAAGAAAAATTGGTGCTTCTTAAGGTAGCCTAGTCCCACTAACCGATCTGTCCACGCAATCAGCGTGTATCTATCCCTGAGCGTCCATGACCAATGTTCAATCACCGATGAATACTGATGCCGATCTGATTAAACGTCTCGAGCCCAGTGCGATTGATCAGATAATGATGTACCTTGCCTTCAGCGCTATGCGTACTGGTGGGCATCGCCACGGTGCATTTCTCGATGCTGCAGCGACGGCTGCTAAATGTGCGATTTATACAACCTACATGGAGCAGGGGCAAAACCTGCGCATGACGGGGCATTTGCACCATATTGAGCCCAAGCGGGTAAAAGCAATTGTTGAAGAAGTTCGCCAGGCCCTGAGCGAAGGTAAATTGCTAAAAATGTTAGGGGCTCAAGAGCCCCGCTATTTGATCCAGTTTCCCTATGTTTGGCTTGAAAAGTATCCTTGGACTTCAGGACGTTCCAGGTTAGTGGGTACGAATCTAACATCAGATGAAAAGGCGCAAATTGAGCAGAAACTACCGGCAAATTTGCCGCCAGCTCAGCTAATTACGTCATTTCAGTTTGCTGAACTAATTGAATTTCTCCATGCCCGTTCTCAAGAATCTGTGCCCAGTGGCCGCCAGCTTCCTCTAAGTGAGGCTTTAGCCGAACATATCCGGCGACGCTTGATTTATTCAGGTACGGTAAAACGAATTGATTCCCCCTGGGGAATGCCATTTTATGCTCTAGCTCGAGCTTCTTATATTCCCACCGACGATGCGGAAAGAACTTATACGATGATTGAAGATACCGCCCGGTATTTTCGTATTATGCACGAATGGGTTGCCCGCAAAGATGGCACTATGCGAGTGCTGGAATCGCTTGATATTCCTTCAGAGAATCGTCAGCAGGCTTTGGATGAACTGGATTTATTGCTGCGACAGTGGGCTGACAAGTACCATCAATCCGGCGGTGAACCGATGGTGCTACAAATGGCAGTTGGCGACAATGATGTCGAGCCGAGCTAGTCTCCTTATTGATATTCTCGAAATATTTTGTGGCGCTGACAAAGTTCTGTCAGCATTTTGTCTATCAATCTGCTAAATGCATCCAGTAGATTGATAGACCTATCTCAAAGCGTATTCCAAGCCTGAGTCAAGATATCACCCAGGAGATGACGACTTTTAGAGTCGAGTAAGGCGTCATCAGCCATCAGTTCATTGATGATATCATCCAGGGTCTGTCCCTGAGAGCGAGCAGTTTCAATCACATTGAGAATTGCTGTAGCAATGTGTGCCTCACTTACAGATGTGCCTGATGGGGAGCTTTCTAAAACAGATTTTAAAGATGACGGGCTCATTTTATTAGATGGGGGAAGATGCAGTCGCCACCTGATGGGCTAGGGTAAACCCGCAGGATTTTTTAGAATACTTACAGCTAAATCTAATTAAGATCCGCTGTGAGCTGGCAACCGTTAGCGTTCGCTGAATGTTGCTTTTACATATTGACCAGAAGTTAACAAAGTCTAACCTAAGTTGACTCAGAAAAAGATTTTATTTTTGGAAATTGTACGTAAATCTTCTCTCAAGCTTTGGGTTGAGAGGATTGCTTTTTAAGGCGAGGAAAGTTGGGGAGGTCGATGGCGGCTAGAGACCCAATCTTTTTTTGAGGTTTTAAGGGGTTGACCAGGGGCGAAGGGCTACCTTGAACGGCCATTGCTGGTAAATAGGTATCGGCAGCAGCGGCAGCTCTAGCGGATTGCACCTTGGCCAGGATTTCACTGGCCTCAGGAGAAAGTTGAGAAAGACCTTTATCCACATTATCGGGAGCTGCAGCAGATGGATTAGAGTCATCTGAGTCGCTAGTAACTTTATTAGCCCGGGGAGAGGGCTCACTAAATTGAGAAGGCTCAGTAGATGTAGAAGGCTCACTCAATTTAGCAGAACTACCTTCTTCTGCGAGAGTTTTGCCAGATAATTCCTGCAGGTTATCCTTTAAAGGAGCTTCAGCTGGACCCATCACCCGTGCCAGGTCGTACCATAGCTGATCTTCGGCTTCTGCCTCTGAGGGACTAACAGGCGCAGATTGGACATTTGATTGAGGCCCACGGATTATGGATTCAAGCTGGGGGTCCAGTTTGCTTTGACCAGCGATGGATTCCCAGGGGCGGATTTGCTCAACCGTGGGCATGGAAATGCCAGGAGTATCTAGACCTGAAGAGTTCGATGCCTCTGTCGACATGCTGAGACACTTTTCAAGGGCTGCTTTGAACTGGAGGGTATACCGCTGCTGTCGTTGCAGACGAGCCCTCAGGTCGCGGCAGTTAGTATTGGCCTGTAACAGTTCCTGAGACTGGGTTGTGTGTTGTTGTAACAGCACCGCATGGTCGGTTTCTAGCTGTGCAGCCCGTTCTCGCAGCGTAGTCAGCTCCGTTTGCATTGTCTCGTTTTGGCGCTGCTGCTGCTGTAATGCCTGAGTGCTTTGTTCTAGCTCTGTGACTAGCTGAACAATTTCGCGATCGCTGGCCGGACTTGAGCGGTCAATTTCAGACTGGAGGGCAACCTGCGACCGTTCTAGAGATTCTTCTAACTGAGAGACCTTGGCCAGGAGCACATCGTTACAGTCGTTTAAATCTCGCACTAAGTTAAGCAGTTCAGTCTCACGCTGACTAGGCTGTTCAGTAGGCGATGTGTTGACACTGGAAGTGGCGTTAGTTTCGTATGTGCTAGAAGAATCCATAGCGTTGGTCCGCAAATGAGGTGTAGGCCCTAAACATTGATCGGCAGCAAGGGTGCCTGGAAGATGAACGGCCTGCCAGCTATTGTTATCTGATGGTTCTTCAGACGACTGTGCCCCATGTGACGAAATGCCTTTGGGCGTGTTATCTGAATCAGAATTGTTTGACTGAGCTGGATTTAGCATTCTAAAGCACCGCAATAGTACAGCGGAGACGTTGGCATCTTACGCTAATCTCCCCATAGTGTTAACACAAAAAATCTAATTAACACCGATTTATTGGTGGAAAATGCCTATAAATCAATGCATACACGAGATATGCCAATGGTGAAAAATGTATTAAAAGTTAAATTAATTCATATTTCCTTATATAGAAACCGCTAAATGTGTCTGGCAGTTTGTTGGGTCACTACAGTGGTTATCTGAGGCAGGCCAGGTGTCTGTGGTCTTCTTGGGATGGGGTTAGATAAGGGCTTTTTCAATTGTGGTGGCATGTAGAAGAGCCCGATCGATCTGGGACTGTATTTGGATGTCGTTTAGGCTGTCTCCGTTAGCATAATGCTCTATCCACTGTTGAGTCATGGCTTGAGCATTATCTGGA
>JBCCJR010000077.1:0-16203 GCA_039045805.1 Cyanobacteria bacterium P01_C01_bin.118 | reverse complement strand
CAAGTTGATTCCAACAACAGGTGAGTCAACCAATCATAATCAAATCATCATTAATCTAGTTGCTTTTCTAAAATTCAGCCTTAAAGGTAAAGGTTATCGACAGTTTTCAAGCGACGTCAAACTATGGCTACCCTCAGTACGCCGTTATACATATCCAGATTTGATGATTGTCCAGGGAGAACCCCTGTATCACAACAGTCGAACCGATACGATTGAAAATCCCACAGTCATCATTGAAGTATTATCCAAATCCACTCAAGACTATGACCACGGCGATAAGTTCAACACTTATCGTACGCTTTCAACATTTCAAGAATATGTGTTGATTAACCAATACAAACAACAGATTGAGCACTATGTAAAAACAGCTGAAAAACGCTGGTCCTTTCGAGAATATGACTCAAATGATCAACAACTGTTGCTAGAGAAAGCTCCTTTTGAAATTTCATTCACAGATCTCTATGACGACGTTGATTTTGCTTTAGGAGTCTCTGAAACGTAGAAAAGCATCGCTTGGAATCAAGCTTTTATCTAAACTAGGCTTACCTGCATTGATTACAACAAAGGCAGAGAATTCGTTGGGCACTCAATTATTTGGGTTGTTGAATTTAAATTTAGCAGCGTTGACTCTAGCGGTTGAAAACTCTTACAAATTTGCAAAATTATTGTTTCGAGAGATCCAGATGAATCTTTAAGTGCAAAAAACAGCACCCGTGTAGTAGGTTAAAGATTTTTTAACAGGTATAGTCTGACATCGCACTACGCTCAAATTATCTATAAAGCGCTTATTGCGGTGTTGCTGTGAAATTAGACAACTGATCAATGACTCGCTCTTCGGAAACGAGTAGCTAGCTTTTACGAATCAGATCCAAACCACAAATACCCGCAAACCCAGCAAAGAAATAAGCTGCAAACTGACCTGGATGAGAATTGATGAGTGGATCTGGTGAACCCATTAACCGCCCAGAGTTATTACTGGCTGCAAAAATTAATATAAATGCAACAAAACAAAGGCCAATGCCTTTGCCGAGAGCGTAGCGTCTATTATCCGTAGCTATCGACTTGATGGATGATTTTTGCATCGTGGACTCTCGCCGTTTTAATTGTTTACCATTCATCGGTTTAATTCCTCGATACCATCGTGATCAGTCCGATACCACCACCCATCAGTATTGCTGCCACCCCTGATACCTCATTGTTAGGAATCAGGCTAATGGCCGTAAACAGCAACCCAATCCCAAACATAACGCTGCCCAGGATAGCGATCATACGTTCAGAAAGGTTCATCATAGCCAGTGCCTGAAGATATCTAGAAATCATTGTAGAGGAGCAGATTACGCAAATAGTGCAGTACCCTATGGGCTGAAAGTCATTAGCTCCATTCATGACCGTACCCGATCGCACTACACAACTCCAGCTATTGCGCGATAGCCTGCGGCCCGGACAACGTCGGCTGGCAGACTGGCGCGGTGGGCCATTAGCAGTGTCGGCGGTGCCTGGTTCAGGAAAATCGACAGGTATGGCGGCGGGGGCTGCGATCGCAATTGCCAACTTCCAGCTCCATGCCCGCAAACAGCTAGTCCTGGTCACCTTTACCCGCTCCGCCGCCGCCAACCTCAAAGCTAAAGTCCGCACACACCTCAAAGACCTGAAGCTGCCCTACAACAGCTTTATGGTGCAAACACTCCACGGGTTAGCCCTCAACATCGCCACCCATAATCCTGAAATATCTGGCATCAATCTGGAAACCACCACATTGGTTTCACCCAACCAAAGCAACCGACTCATCCGCACCGCTGTAGAAGCCTGGATTCACAGCGAACCAGAGCTATATCAACGTCTGGTAGAAGGCCAAAGTTTTGACGGAGAAGAAACCGAACGTTTGAGACGACAGTCAGTGCTGCGGACTGAGGTGCTGCCTGCATTGGCTTACACCGCCATCCATGAAGCCAAAAGCTCTGGGCTCCAGCCTGAGGACTTGAGTCGTATTGGTCAGCAGGCACCCCAAAATAGCTATCAACTACTTGATATCGCTGCCGGTCTTTATGAGCAATACCGCATTCTGCTTAGTCAGCGTGGACTGATTGACTACGACGACATGATTTTGGCCGCCTTAAAAGCTCTGGAAAATCCCGATATTTGCACTCGGTGGCAAACCCAGATCTTTGCGGTATTTGAAGATGAAGCCCAGGATTCGTCGCCGCTACAGACCAAATTGCTGGAGAAACTAGCGATAGAGCCTGGACCTCCCTCGGTCCCTCCTACAAGGAGGGATGATGTGCTCCCCCTCTCAGGGGAAGCTAGAGGGGGTAACCTCGTCCGCGTTGGTGACCCCAACCAGGCCATCAACTCCACCTTTACTCCCGCCGACCCTGTCTTTTTTAACCAATTCTGCGATGCTAACCGCCCCGATCGTTTGGCCACTATTGACCAGGCGGGGCGCAGTAGTCAGAAAATCATGGACGTTGCCAACTATGTTTTGCGTTGGGTAAACCAGCAGTTCCCAACTGAAACACCCCCCTTTCGAACACAGGATATTCTGCCCGTGCCTCCGGACGATCCACAACCCAATGCCAATCCCGCCCCCTTTGGTAGCGGAGTAGAATTAATTAAACCAGCTGACATTACAGCTTCTGTGAAACAGATTGCTCAGCGGGTGAAAGATCTGATTGACGGATGGAAAGAAGAGAAAACCAACCAAACCTCTACAGCACCTTTACAACCACCAACGCTAGCTGTACTTGTTCGAGAAAATCGCCAGGGTCGGTTTATTCGAGAAATACTCGAAGATCCTGAAAGATTAGGATTCGACTTTGCTAAGGAAACTGGTCTCAAAATTTATGATGTGGGCAGTCGCGATCGCAACACCCAAATCCCCCTGGAAATGTTGCAGCTTATGCAGTTTATCGAGAGGCCTCACTCTCCCGATTATCTCAAGGGAGCCCTGCGAGTCTTTGTTGATCGCCAGCGTATTCCTACCCAAGACCTGAATCCCCTGGCAACTAACCCTGAACAGTTTCTCTATCCCGGTCCTCTGGATCCCCCCCTGACCAACGAAGCTGCCCTGAGCGCCCGTCGCTATTGCAACAGTCTTCTACGTGCTCGCTTTAACCTACCCCCTTATCATCTCATCCCCTTTCTTGGCACCACCCTCCGCTATAACCAGAGTGAACTGGCCACCGCCGACAAACTCGCCGCTCGGATTGCTCAGCAGACGGCAGAAGATAGCGCCCTCAGCAACATGATCGGCGCATTACAAGAAATCGTCAGTGCCGAACGCTTTGATGCTATCGAAGCAGAGGATGCCGAAGCTCAATACACCCGATCTGGACAGCTCACCATCATCACTATGCACAAAGCAAAGGGGTTAGATTGGGATGCTGTTTTTCTCCCGTTTCTCCATGCCAAACTGATTCCCGGTGAGTCCTGGGTGCCACCTCAAACCGAATTTTTAGGAACATTTTCTTTGCCGGACGTGACCCGCGCCCAAATTCGAGCCTGTGTTCACGGTAACGCTAAAATTCCCGATATTCCTACCGCCTGGCACCGTGCCAACGATCTTAAACAGGCTGAAGAATTTCGCCTCCTATATGTCGCCATGACCCGCGCCAAACGGCTGCTGTGGATGAGCGCTGCCAAACAATCTCCGTTTGCCTGGAGCAATCCGGATAACTTGCAGGATGGAGACCCTTGTCTGGTATTGCCAGCCTTAGGAAAGTTTCTACGGGAGCAACAGACGCAGAAACTCTAGAATAGAGACATATCTAAGGCACACCCTAATGCCCACTGCCTATTCCCCACTGCCCGTTAATACCAATCTCTTCGCACCATAGGAATCCACTATGTCTAAATCTGTTCTAAAATTCTCCTCCGAAGACTGTGGCATTTGTCACAAAATGTCTTTTTATGATGCCAAAGTAGCGGATGAGCTAGGTCTGACATTTGTCGATATCAAAATGCAGGATACGGCCACCTATCGTAAATATCGTCAGGTACTGCTGGCTCAATATCCAGATAAATCTGACATGGGCTGGCCCACTTACTTAATCTGTGAAGACCCCGAAGGAGATTTTAACATCCTGGGCGAAGTCAAAGGGGGCCATCCCAAAGGGGAATTTCGACAACGTCTACAGGCCGTTATTGGTTAGTCACCCGCAATTCAACACCTACCCCCACGATATCCGCCAATAAAAAAGCTGGAGCTCACAACTCCAGCCTTTACAGTGCAACGTTTTAGTGAAATGTTTTTTGAAAATACCTGAGAAAGTTATCTGGCTAAGCTAGCCAGATAACCTGAGAATAGATGGACGATACTCAAGATTGCTCTAGAGCACACCGATAGAAGCTAAACCGATAATGGCTCCTATGCCAATGACGTGCCCCAAGCTAGTGCATGCCAGCATGGCACCATGGCCCATACCGCCAAAAAAATTGGGGGAAGGTAGACCTAGACCAACATTCTTATGCTTGATGCCGTAGTTGCCGAGTACAATCGCAAGAATATTGCAAGTAATCATTACAAGGCCTACCTTAGGACTCCAAGCAACAGTGCTAGGAGTAACAGCCAATAAAGAAGGTAAGTAAAGCAATTTACCGTCTCCTCTCAAAAATAGTATGGTTTGAAAATTTGAGGCCCGACTCAGAGCAAACTAAGTACAAACCTTGTAATCATCTTTAATCAAGCTGTAATCTCAGCGACCACCTCTTTGCAAGACTTTACAATGGGAGCTATAAATATCTATGGTGCATGGCTTACTTTGGCTACCTCTGCTGGTCTTCTTTTTTTGGATTACCTGGGCTGGCAGAAACGAGTACCAAAAAGTAGAAACCTATAAGGAATGGGCGACTCAGTTTGAACGAGCTAAGTATGATATTTATGCGGCATTGGGACAGACTGACCGCACCCTCACCTGGGGCTTACCTACCCGCCAAGGGGTGATAAATCTGCAGCAAGCCAATGTTGATCAAATCCAAACCATAGATTTGATCACTAAAGGGGAAGATGCTTTTGCCCAAGGTGTACAAGGGATCGCAAAAAAGGGGGCAGCCGTAATTCAGCTAAATCTAGCGGACGGCAATAGCCCACAAATTCCATTTACCGATGCGGACCTTGCCAGACAGTGGCAGACATTTTTAGTAAAGCTGGCAACAACATCTGAAAATGTGGCATAGGCTCACTAAAACGTTTGTTCTGATAAACAGATCGTCCGGGTCCAGACTTTTTTCCAAAGAAGTGTTTTTCCAAAGAAGTGTCAGAATAAGCTCCCATTGGGAAGTCTGGATGCTTAAATAGATGCTTCAGTTTGCGCTTTCTGATTTAAGGGCTAAGTCGTTCTATAGCTTTTGCTAGTTGACTGCTTCTTATATAAGCCATCCCGAGGATCAGCAATACCTCAGTTTTATAGGCGGGTTTCAGAATCTATTGCATCCCCTTGCCCATCTGCTACTCCTGGCACCATCGCCCAAATCAGTTGCCATGCCGGACATTCCTGAGTTCTCTCGAACCAATCTGACAGCCCGCCGCCAAGACTTAAAACGGAGGCGTAGCCGACTTTTTTGGCAGCGTCTATGGCGGCAAGCAGCTGTGGTTGGTCTGACCCTGGGGTGTTTGAGTCTAGCCACTTCTAATCGCTGGCAAATCAGGTCGGCAGAACAAATTACCCTCAGTGGTAATCAGTTGCTCCCCACTGAGGAGGTCCATAAACTTATGGATATTGACTATCCTCAATCACTTCTCAAGATCCATCCACTGTATATAGAAACTAAGCTAATTGATAAGGGGCCCATAGCCGATGCGATTGTCCAGAGGCGGCTACTACCACCGGGTCTAAATATCCGTATTCATGAGCGTACTCCCGTTGCGATCGCGTTACCTAATACAGATATCGCCATCAAATCCTTAAATGACGAGCCCCAGAGTTTTTCGCAAATCGGCCTGCTAGACGCCAATGGCTACTGGATGCCCTACAACAGCTTTACTCAGCTAGGGGACCAAGAACCTAAACTGCAGATTCAGGGCATGCGACCTGCCTACCAAAAGGATTGGCCCGATATCTATCAAACTTTGCTGGAAACTCCCGTCGCCATTTCTCAACTAGATTGGCGAGATCCCAGTAATCTGATTCTGCACACCGAACTCGGTATAGTCCACATGGGTCCCTACGGCCAAAACTTTGCCAATCAGCTAACGGCCCTTGATCGAATGCGTAATTTAAACGCCAAGCTGGATATTGAAGAAATCGCCTTCATTGACCTGCGAAATCCCGAGAATCCCACCTTAGAAATCCTCCAAGCAACAACCACTCCATCTCCTTGACGAATCCTTGACGTAACATATTATTAGATCGCTGCAAACATTACGGGACAGCGATCTGAGACCTGAGATATTGATACTTTAGTAAATCGTTATAACGGTGATCTTTTGGTTTCAATAACAGTGATTAGTCCGATTGTTTTAAACCGTGCTTCTTAGCAGATCAAATTCTTGAAGTAATCAGTAAGTTTTGTTGGTTTTTTAAGCACCTTCCCTTATAGTTGACTAGAATATGCGTCAGCGTATTTGAGAGCGATTTTCAAGTATCTCTGAAAACTTTTCTAGAAGTGTATTTCAAGCCTTTTTATGTTTTGAGCGCTGACTTGATCTGTCACCCTCAGAGACTGATCCTCAGAGAATTCACCGGTCGGGATTGTATTGCTATATAGTTAGTCCTTAACCTTTGCGACAATCGTGGTGTTCTCTGACTGAGCTAGATTTACAACCTGCTGACA
The DNA here is from genome assembly GCA_039045805.1 of Cyanobacteria bacterium P01_C01_bin.118. Taxonomy (GTDB): domain Bacteria; phylum Cyanobacteriota; class Cyanobacteriia; order Phormidesmidales; family Phormidesmidaceae; genus Leptothoe. The sequence continues at coordinate 9,435 of JBCCJR010000077.1, read as the reverse complement.
CCTCGTACACACTCGCCCTATGACTAAGTCATCCTCAAAAAATTCTCACGGAAATTCGGGTTTGGGGCTCAATATGTCTGATATGAATAATAATCATCGTAATGAAACTGCATTAGGCAATGCGGCTATGGCAAATGACATTGTGCCTGGGAGTATGGCGAGGATCAAAGTTATTGGTGTCGGCGGGGGTGGCTGCAATGCCGTTAATCGCATGATCGACAGCGGTGTTGCTGGGATCGAGTTTTGGACTTTAAATACTGACGCCCAAGCCCTCACAAAAGCAGGGACCTCCAATGCGCTGCAGTTAGGGCAAAAGCTGACCCGTGGCCTGGGTGCGGGTGGCAATCCCGCCATTGGACAAAAGGCTGCCGAAGAATCACGGGATGAAATCTCCACAGCAATTGAGGGATCTGACCTGGTCTTTATTACTGCCGGTATGGGTGGAGGTACCGGCACTGGTGCAGCTCCCGTCGTAGCAGAAGCCGCTAAAGAAGCAGGTGCCCTGACAGTGGGCGTAGTCACCCGTCCCTTTACCTTTGAAGGCCGTCGCCGCACTACACAGGCCGAAGAAGGGATCATGGCCCTACAGGAATCTGTAGATACACTGATTGTCATTCCCAATGACAAACTGCTATCGGTCATCTCAGAGCAAACCCCTGTACAAGAGGCCTTTCGGTTTGCTGATGACATTCTACGCCAGGGTGTTCAGGGCATTTCAGACATCATTACCATTTCTGGTTTGGTCAATGTAGACTTTGCTGACGTGCGCGCAGTTATGGCAGATGCTGGCTCGGCCCTGATGGGTATTGGCGTCGGCTCTGGTAAGTCCCGCGCCCGTGAAGCAGCCATTGCAGCAATTTCGTCGCCTTTATTGGAAACATCCATCGACGGCGCGTCAGGGGCTGTCTTTAATATTACTGGCGGCAATGATCTCACTCTCCACGAGGTCAATGCAGCGGCAGAGATCATCTATGAAGCGGTGGATCCAAATGCCAATATTATTTTTGGTGCCGTAATTGATGAACGCATGCAAGGAGAAGTGAGGATTACGGTGATTGCCACCGGATTTAATGCGATATCTGAATTTGGCAGCAATCCGGGACCGTCTTCATCATCTCGGATTACCCCCCTTAGCCGTCCATCTTCCATTGGTGGTACTCCAACCGCTGATTTACCGTCCTCGCCGCCACCTAGCAGCCGCCCTGGGCTTTCCCCTGACCTGGATATTCCAGACTTCTTACAAAGGCGACGTCAGTCACGGTAGTAGGCTATCTAATAAATCTGCAGTTGTTTTGCAACAAACAACTGCTATGTATTGTTAGCGTTTAATATCTATGGCTCATACTCCACCAGTAGCGCTGACCATTGCTGGTTCTGATAGTGGTGGTGGTGCTGGTATTCAAGCTGATTTACGCACGTTTGCGTTTCATGCCGTCCATGGTACCAGTGCCCTGACCTGTATTACGGCTCAAAATACCCAAGGGGTTTCACGGGTTGATGCTTTGGAACCATCAGCAGTCGTGGCTCAAATTGAAGCAGTGGTCAACGATATTGGCATCCAGGCTGTCAAAACAGGGATGTTGCTAAACCAGTCGATTACTGAAGTGGTGACAGGCTATCTCCAGGAGTTAGACAATATAAGCTGTGTGATTGATCCGGTGATGGTATCTCGGACCGGAGCTCAGCTGATTGATGACGATGCGATCGCAGCGCTTAAAAAAATCATTCCCCTGGCCACAGTCCTCACCCCCAACCGCTACGAGGCCGAAATCCTCAGCGGCCAGATAATTAAAACCCTGGACGACATGAAAACAGCTGCCCAAACCATCCATAGTCTGGGCGCTAACGCCGTTGTCGTCAAAGGTGGCGGCTTTGACGGTGAGCTGAGGGGTATTGATATTTGGTACGACGGTACCACCCTCACCCCACTAACCACACGCTGTATTGATACGACCGATACCCATGGCACAGGCTGTACCCTATCCGCTGCCATTGCTGCCAATCTTGCCCTAGGGCATAACCCCCTAGAGGCCGCCCAAAAAGCTAAGGCTTACGTCACCAATGCCCTTGATAACGCCCTGCGCATTGGCAAAGGACAGGGCCCCGTAGGACACTTCTATCCATTAATTGCAAAGCCTTCCCTATAGGGGCATTGCATGCAATGTCCCTAAAAAACAATTTTGAAACTGAAACCTAATCTGCGTCAGACTTAGGCCACACACTATCCCAGTCCGGGCACTCATCATACCCCTCTGGACCGGTAGGGTGCAGCGCACACACCAGCATCTCGCCACCATAGCTTTCACCATGGTAGTAAGAGCACCCGGCACATTTCGGGTGGTTTTGCATCCAGGGAGTCACCGTTTGATGAATGGGAGCCATAGTTTGCTCACACCAGGTCACCATAGAGCCAACCCAAGGATCAATCTGTTGCTCCAACTCATCTAGAGCCTGGAACAGTGGTGGAGAAATATTCTCAACCACCTGCTCCGCCAGCTCATCGGCCATTTCATCCGCAGCGTCCAGCACAGGGCTAATCAACTCAATAGTCTGGTCCGCCAACCCATCCAGTAGCTGCTCGGTCTGGTCCAACGTATTGTTCACCGCTGTTTGCAGTTCTTCTTGAAACTGCTTAAACCAATCCTCCACGATTACTCACCCTCTTCTTCCTTCAGTCGTTGTAGCTCGGCCTGAAGGTCTTCTATTTCCTTACGCAGAGCATCAGTAGCCGCCTGATCGTCAGGCTCTGTATCCTCAATAATTTCAATCTTGCGAGGTGCCGCATCCGTAGGTTGAGGGGGTTCCGCAGTCGCCGCCTGACTCTGAGCCCGAGCCACCATGTCATTGACCATTCGTTGAGCTTCCTCAGCGGTAATTTCACCCCGTTCCGCTAGCTCATCTACCAGCTTTTGAGCTTGCTGACGCAGATCACTAAACCCATCTCCCGCTTTTTCCGAAGCATAGGACGCTAACCCTACACCTAAATAAAATGCTTTTTGCACTAACTGTCCAAAGTCTGCCACAGTCTATGCTCCTCTAACGATACTTAGCACTCAATATTTAGTGAAATTTGGCGTTGCGCCTGAATATATCCACCGCATACTTTCCGTTGTAACAGCCAAACTAAACAGTGTGTAGCGGGTCTCACCGTCGGATAGCCGTACCTCAACAAGCACGCTTTAAAACAGAGGAGACCCGGAGACTACGCCTATCGCAAGCATCCCGTATTGCTGCTACCTTCCGGTCCTGACAAGATTTAGGCGTTGTGATCGCATAGATCCGAGTCGCTCACTAGCATAGCACCGTTTACCCCTGCCATGTCCATTAGGATGACTCAGGCACTTCCCGTAAAAAGCTAATTAAATTGCGGAAGAAGCTTGGACTAAGCTTTTCAGCTTCACCGGAATCAAGGGGAAAAGCACTTTCTGTAACAGACTCCGACGACTCCTTGGGAGCGACATTCTCTGTGACAGACTCAGATAGCATCTTGGGAACTTCCTCGGCTAGTCCGACAAAAATCAGACGAAAAGCAATCTGCTGAACCACTTCTAAAGGCAGATTTAAGTTCGCTGCAATCTGATTTAGGGTGATTTTTTCATCCATCAAGCGCCAGACATTCCACTCCGCTTGGTTGATCCGTGCATGGGGCTGCCCCCGCATTAAACTCACCAAAGCCGATTGGGGATGGGGCAACTTGTCTCTAAAAGCATCCCAATTCTTGAGAATACGTAATCCTGGTAAAACCACTTCAGTGGCCACTACACTCAAACCAGTCATTTCAACCTTGGGAATGGGTGAATCAGGCTCAAAGACAAAATAGCCATCAGGCAAATACAGCAAGTCAGAGATTTGCCTCACCACCTGAGCCGCAAACAAAATCTGTAGCTGTTTAGTTGTCAAAACTCCCTGGGAACGCAAGAACCTACCCAGAGGTTCATCGACGGGACAACGGCGAATCAAGCGTTCAGTCATGGTCACACTGAGATAGTGCCTCTGACTAATTAATGTGGCTAACCCGCGACTGTCTAATCGATTAGTGACCGTTACAATGCGTCCACGGTGCAGCCAGATAAAGAAATACTTAGGGTTGGGCTCAACAGCAGACGTTAACCCCTGGATTGAAAGGAGCCCCGTCTTTTTATCATCTTGCAAAAGCTGAAACACTTTTAGCAGAGATAAGTCTGAGAGATAACCGCTGACGGACATGCTGTGCGATAGCGACGATAGGGCCAAACAATTCGCTATGTTAATAGCATATATCACCCCGATTTGTTCTGGAAAATGCCTGCCAGGGACTTGTCTACAGACACAGACAGCTACAATCGTTCGTCACATCAGTAGCTGTTGAAGTTCACCCACCACTCGTTTAACTTCTAGATTCAAAATCCCTTTCTTAACCATTCGAGTAGCTAGAACCAACAAAATGGCTTCTTCACCACAGCTAGTCAGCATACTGTAGCCGTCTGTTCCATCCAGGGCAATTTGGGTGATGCCGCCTCGTATAAGTTCACTGCCAATTCGTTCGCTCAATGAAAGTAACGCAGCCGACATCGCGGCTACTCGTTCTTCATCCATATGGCCAGGCAGCACTGATACCAATGGCAACCCATCCGTTGTCACCAGAGCAGCCCCTTCGATATCACTGGTACCGCTAACAAACTGATGCAAAGTGGATTGAAGCTTTGCCGTATCAATGGCCATATCCTCAATCAGACTCCTCAGGCTAATTTTTAAGCCCCATCAGAATACCTTGCTTAGCTGTTCTTTAATACGGCTAATTGATGAATCGTCTCAACGGTTTCTATAGAGGCGATTACTGCATGCGGTCGATTGTACGATACTGAATCGCTTCGGCAATATGGGCCGCCTGTACATCTTCTATTGCGGCTAAATCAGCAATGGTGCGGGCTACTTTCAAAATCCGGTCAGTGGCACGGGCTGAGAGGCCTAACTTTCTGACAGCGGTTTCTAGCAAGGTGCGCGAGGCATCGTCAAGCTGGCACCACTGACGTAGATGACGACTGTCTAAATCGGCGTTGCACTGTAGCTTCGGTTCATCCACAAACCTGGCTTGAGCGCGCTGGCGGGCTAACTCCACCCGTTGACGCACCGGTTCTGAGGGTTCTCCGGGGCTGTGCTGGGTGATCTCTTCTGGCTTTAAGCGACTGACAACGACTTGTAGATCAATGCGATCCATTAACGGTCCCGAAAGCTTTGCCCAGTATTGATCACGCCCCCTAGGAGAACAGGTGCAAGGCTGCACAGTGTCACCATAGAAACCACAGGGGCAAGGATTGGTACTGGCCACCAGGGTGAACTGTGCAGGAAATTCTACCGATTGGCGGGTACGGGCAATGCTGACGTAGCCATCTTCTAACGGCTGTCGCAAAAACTCTAGGACCTTACGGTTAAATTCGGTCAGCTCGTCGAGAAACAGAATGCCTCTGTGGGCGAGGGAGATTTCTCCTGGTTTTGGAAAGGTGCCACCACCCACCAGAGAAGGGCCGGATGCGGAGTGATGGGGACTGCGAAAGGGACGTTCGGTGACTAGAGAGCCTTTTTCTTTTAGCAAGCCCGCCACGGAGTGAATTTGGGTTACTTCGAGGGCTTCTTGGAAGTTTAAGGGGGGCAAAATGGTGGAAAGGCGACGGGCTAGCATTGTTTTACCGCTTCCTGGCGGGCCAACGAAGATAAGGTTGTGGCCGCCCGCCGCCGCAATTTCCAGTGCGCGCCTTGCTTGGGCTTGGCCTTTGACATCTCGTAAATCAACGCCATGGGGCTGGGCTTGGGCCAGGGCGTCACAACCATCGATGGTGAGGGGTTTGAGATCGCACCCTCCATTCAAAAACTCCACCACATCGGTAATGGTCTTAAACCCATAAACTTCTAAGTCTGGCACCACCGCTGCTTCCTGGGCATTATCCTCCGGTACAATCAATCCCCGAATCCCCAGCTGAGGAGCTGCCGCTGCCATAGCCATCACCCCAGCTACCGGGCGCAATGTGCCGTCCAGCGACATTTCGCCTAAGATCAAATAGTTATCGACACTTTCCTGACTCACCAGGTCTGCAGCCGCCAAAATGCCAATGGCAATGGGTAAGTCGTAAATTGGCCCTTCTTTGCGCACATCTGCTGGGGTGAGATTTACCACCACTTTGCGCATGGGAAAGGGAAATCCGGCGTTTTTTAGCGCTGCTTTGACTCGCTCCCGCGATTCTTGCACGGCGGTATCGGGTAGGCCTACTACAACTACACCCGGCAGTCCGCCTGAGAGATCTACCTCCACACCGACTTTTAGGGCATCAATACCGACTAACGATGCACTCCAGATTCTTGCCAGCATGGTGGACTCCTACATGTTTATGTAGAGTGCCCAGTGCTATTAAAGAGCGCTACTCCAAAAGCTGACTCTCATATCAGAGCCTAGCGATCTCTAACATAAAAAGCTAAAGTAAGAGTACATACGATCTATTAAAAATACACTTCAATATCTTTTAATCACTAAACGCAGGGCTTATGTTTGCTGCAATTGATATCGCAAATTATTTTCTATGCCAGACCGATGAAGACGCTGGTGATTTGATATCTAATCTAAAACTCCAAAAACTGCTTTATTATGCCCAGGGCTTTCATTTGGCCGTTTATGGCAGCAAACTATTTCGAGAAGACATCAAAGCTTGGGAGCACGGCCCTGTAGTACCTGAGGCATATCATCAGTTCAAAATCTATGGTTTCAGTGCAATTCCAGTGCCCGAGGAGATGGATTTTAGTACTTTTAGTTCTCAAGAACTATCAGAGCTTTTGGATGAAGTGTATGCAGTGTATGGTCAGTTCTCAGCCTGGAAGTTACGCAACATGACCCATGAGGAGGCACCGTGGAAAGACACTCCCCTGAATGAGGTAATCACTCCTCAAAAATTGCAAGCGTACTTTAAGACACAGCTTGCGTCTAAGTAATGGCTAAACGCAAAAAGAACAGAATTGCTAAGCAGCAAGTATCTGGCGGCAGGCTGATTAAAGCACCTGAAACGAAAGACGATATACCGGCAGAGCAGCAACCTCCGATTTTTTCGTTGGAATACCTACAGAAAGATTATTGTGTAACAGCCTGTCAAATGCAGGATCAGGCTCATTTTGCTATCCGTCTTAGAAAGCTAAGTGAAATAACATGGCAGCAGATTAAAGCGGCTCCTCGGAATGGTCTAGGTCAAGAAAAAATTAGTCAGGATGCCATTCGTGAACCGATTCCCAGTCATATTACAGAAGACGTTAATTTCTTAGCATTGCGCTTTGCTGGCAAGAAACCGATGGTCGGGTATCGAAGCGGCAGAGTTTTTTACATTATTTGGCTAGACAGGGATTTTACGCTGTATGACCATGGCAGTTAATTCCTGATTGTCTGTGTGATGTAGCCAGGAATCTCTAGCTAGCAACCAGTGTAGAGATCACAATTTCAAAAGATGAAGTATGGTATCTGCTTATTAGGTAAAAGCCTGGAACCTAGCTTGCATAAAAAAACGGGGTTCCAGCATTAATAGCAATCTTATTTACATATAAGTCACTCTAAAAATCATGCTAACGACGTCCAACTCCTCTAAAGTTGCGATTACTATTCGCGAAAAGCAGCTTGCTGACGAGCATATGCAGGATGTGGAACTGATATTAGAAAACCTATTTCAGCGAGAAGAGGCCACCCTACAGTTAGTGTTAGATCGCCTTTATGATATTGGCTCCAATAACTTCATTAACTATCGGGTCAAGCCCCGTAAGCTCAATCGTCTAATGAAATGGATCGCGCGACTGACCAAACCCGCGTTCCATCACTTTGCCCTTCGTTGGTCCAAGAAAAACTGCCCAAAGCTCATTGCAGAATGGCTCTTCAGCCTTGTCCAATTTCCGCAACCGCCCGCAAATAGCTAACGTAGCAAAACAAAGAAATTCTTAGCCTCTGCAACACCGTCTAACCCTTAAAATACAAGGCGTTGTCACCATCAAAGCGCCATGAGTGAAGACACAATTTTTGGCAAAATCATCCGCAAAGAAATTCCGGCAGACATCGTCCATGAAGATGACCTTTGCCTGGCATTTCGAGATATCACACCCCAGGCACCTACACATATCCTGGTCATTCCCAAAAAAAACATCCCAAAATTATCTGCAGCAGCTTCAGAAGATAAGGAACTGTTAGGGCATATGTTGCTAACTGTTAAGGAAATTGCTGAAAAAGAAGGTTTAGCCAATGGCTACCGTGTAGTCATCAATACCGATCAAGATGGCGGCCAGACAGTCTTCCATCTCCACATGCACCTACTGGGGGGGCGTTCGCTCACCTGGCCGCCTGGTTAAGGCAGTGAGTGTTCACTCATACTTTGCGTAGAAATGTTTCAATGTTGCAAGTTTCTTGTCTTACCCCTACAAAGCAATAAGCATATTTACTAATCTTATAAACGAGTAAGTCCTTATTTATCGGAACAACGTTGAGATTCTCATCGTTGCATGCCTTCACAGGGCAAGCTCGTGTACATAATTTCATTCATCACTATGACTTCTACTTTGCAATCCCGTGATCGGGCGAGCATGTGGGATCAGTATTGCAATTGGGTCACTAACACTGACAACCGCATTTATGTCGGTTGGTTCGGTACTCTGATGATCCCCACGCTGCTGGCTGCTACTGCTTGCTTCATCATCGCATTCATCGCTGCTCCTCCCGTTGATATCGACGGTATCCGTGAGCCTGTTGCTGGCTCCTTGCTACTTGGCAACAACATCATCTCCGGTGCAGTAATTCCTTCCTCCAACGCTATCGGTCTGCATTTCTACCCCATCTGGGAAGCTGCTTCTCTAGATGAGTGGTTGTACAACGGTGGTCCTTACCAGCTGATCATTTTCCACTTCCTCATTGGTTGTTTTGCCTATATGGGTCGTCAGTGGGAATTGAGCTACCGCTTGGGTATGCGTCCTTGGATCTGTGTTGCTTACTCCGCTCCTTTGGCGTCTGCAACTGCAGTGTTCTTGATCTACCCCATCGGTCAGGGTTCTTTCTCTGATGGTATGCCTCTCGGTATCTCTGGTACGTTCAACTTCATGCTTGTATTCCAGGCTGAGCACAACATCCTAATGCACCCCTTCCACATGCTTGGTGTGGCTGGTGTATTTGGTGGTTCCTTGTTCTCCGCTATGCACGGTTCTCTGGTTACGTCTTCCTTGGTTCGTGAGACCACTGAGATTGAGTCCCAGAACTATGGTTACAAGTTTGGTCAGGAAGAAGAGACTTACAACATCGTTGCAGCTCATGGCTACTTCGGTCGTTTGATCTTCCAGTACGCTTCCTTCAACAACAGCCGTTCCTTGCACTTCTTCTTGGGCGCTTGGCCGGTGGTTTGCATTTGGTTCACCGCACTGGGCATCAGTACCATGGCGTTCAACTTGAAT
>JBCCJR010000076.1:0-16205 GCA_039045805.1 Cyanobacteria bacterium P01_C01_bin.118 | reverse complement strand
TCTGCACAGCCTTGACTTTGATTAGCCTTGCGGTCAGTGTGCCAGTGATTTCGCTGCTGAATAAACTTGTCCCTCAGCTGATTGGCAAGCCCAAGGTGCAAGGGCCGCTTCTCCCACAGCTGCTGCGATAGTGATGATGTGTAAATGGTCTGATGCATCAGGCCATTTGCTATGTCAGGTTCGCTGATGCCCGCACCAAGTGCTATTAGTCGAGATATTAAGCTAAGCAAATACCTGTAACCCTTGAGAGTTGGGCCGCACCGTAACCTGGACCGTATCTCCTGGGCTAAACCGTCTGGAAGTTCGGGCTTGCAGTTTCCCCAGGGTGGGATGGGTGAGGGTGTATTTGTATTCACGGCCTAGAAATTCGCGATCGCAAATCACCAATCTCCCATTAGTACCCACATCAGTGTCGGTCGCCATTGCTTTTAGAAAAAGCTCCTCCTGGCGCACCATGAGTGCGCCTTGGGTAGCCTCAGTGGGGTGCACCATGGCGTTATCCATCAGTCCTAACTCCGTTTGCCAACCGTCAGCGGCACGGCGAGCATCTAAGAAATTTGCCTGGGTGACAAAGTCGGCAATAAATCGAGAAGCAGGCTGCTCATAAATTTCCTCAGGGCTGGCCAACTGTTCAATCTGCCCAGCCCGCATGACGGCCACCCGGTCGGCAATGGCCAGAGCCTCCTGCTGATCGTGGGTAACAAAAATGCCTGAAGCACCCACCCCCTTGAGAATGTTGCGCACTTCCTGCCGCAAATATAAACGTACCTGCACATCGAGGTTGCTAAAGGGCTCGTCTAGTAACACTAACGATGGCCGGGGAGCCAGTGCCCTGGCCAAGGCCACACGCTGCTGCTGACCCCCGGATAGTTCATGGGGATAGCGTCGTTCTAACCCATTTAACCCCACCAAATTAATGGCTTCTGTGGCTAGGGTTTGGATTTGGCTGTGGGGCAAGCGACGATGACGGCTGATGTGTTTTAGACCAAAGGAGACATTGTCAATGACGCATAGATGGGGAAACAGCGCATAGTCCTGAAATACGATGCCCACGTCACGACGTTCCGGTGGAACTGTAGTTCCTTGGCCACAAACCGGTTGCTCCGCCAGTTCGATCCAACCCGTCTCAGGCGTTTCAAACCCTGCAATCGTTCTCAATAAGGTAGTCTTGCCACAGCCCGATGGACCCAGCAGGGCTAAGAGTTCTCTTTGATGTAGTTGCAAACTGACCTGGTCGATGGCCGGTGCAGATTGCTGTGGATACAGTTTGGTAACGTTGTACAGCTCTAAAACCTTTGAGGGCGGTTTAGTGGGTACATCAGAAACCTCTGGGGCCGTGAGCATAGGGGGTAGAACGAAAACAATTTAAGGGCAGTGAACAGCGTGTTTATTGAGACTGGAGAGCAATAATTTAAGCCATCATATCGCTATGAATAACGGTTTGCCGCAATCGCCCTTATTTTTGAAAGATTGTCTTGAAAGATTGTGCCTAAAAATGTCCGTACTAATGAAAGTCACTTAAAGTCACTTTATGAATGGCTTATTCAAATCTGGCAGTCACCACAGTTTTTTTGTCAGAGAAAGAAAATGGTTGTTATGTAGGCAAAATAATTACTCGGTGATATGTAATCACGTCCCTTTAACGGGATAAGCAAAACGGAGATAAGCATAATGAAGACTCGTGCAATTCAGTTATTTTTAGGTTTGGGTGTTGCGGCTGTCGTGGCTGCCTGTGGTGCTACTACAGATGCTGTTAACGATGCTACAGATGCAGCTGGTGATGCCGTGGATGCGGCTGGCGAAGCTGTAGAGTCTGCCGGTGATGCAGCTGGTGATGCAGCTGGTAAGGCTGTAGATGCGGCTGGTGATGCTGCCGGTGATGCCGTGGATGCGGCTGGTGATGCAGCTGGTGAAGTTAAAGAAACCGTTGAAGGTGCTGTAGAAGAAACTAAGGACGCTGTTACTGGTGAAGGCGGTGAAGGCGGCGAAGGTTAATTACACGGTTAAACACATCGTTTGAATGAATAGGACATCGTCCTATTCATTCAGTTTTTGTAGTAGAGGACGCCTGGAGTTATTCCCAAGGGGTCCTCTATTTTTGTGTCGGTATTTTTCAGAGGTGCTTAAAAACATGGATTTCCTGCGATAAACCCGCAAGAACTTGACCCATAGTTTAAACTCCTGAAAAATCTCCGTCTTGGAGGTTAAAGAAAGCCCTACAATAATTTGGATTTGTTGCTCTGGCCCTGATGTCAGGACTTCCAGACTTGTACTCTGATTTTTTCAACACTCGCTTATGCCTCGCCGTAACGACCTCAATAAGATTTTGTTAATTGGTTCTGGTCCGATTGTCATCGGTCAGGCTTGCGAGTTTGACTACTCGGGCACGCAAGCCTGTAAAGCTCTGCGAGAAGAAGGCTATCAAGTGGTCCTGATTAACTCTAATCCGGCCACCATCATGACCGACCCTGAGACAGCGGACCGTACCTACATCGAACCGTTAACGACGGAACTGCTGACGCGGGTAATTGAGCAGGAAAAACCGGATGCTTTACTTCCCACCATGGGAGGTCAAACAGCTCTTAATCTAGCGGTGGGTTTGGCTAAAGAGGGAGTGCTGGCTAAGCATAATGTAGAACTGATCGGGGCTAAGTTAGACGCTATTGAGATGGCCGAGGATCGGCGTCTCTTTAAAGAGGCTATGGAGCGCATTGGTGTAGGGGTGTGTCCATCGGGGCTGGCAGAAACTATGGAGGAGGCCCACACCATTGCCAATGAGATCGGTAGCTATCCGTTGATTATTCGACCGGCGTTTACCCTGGGGGGCACCGGTGGCGGCATTGCCTATAACCAGGAAGAGTTTGAACTGATTGCTAAATCAGGGTTAGATGCCAGTCCGGTGTCACAGATTTTAGTGGAAAAATCTTTGCTGGGCTGGAAAGAGTACGAGCTAGAGGTCATGCGGGATCTTGCTGACAACGTGGTGATTATTTGCTCGATTGAAAACCTGGATCCCATGGGGATTCATACCGGAGACTCGATTACGGTGGCTCCGGCTCAAACTCTCACTGATAAGGAATATCAGCGGTTGCGGGATGCTTCTATCAAGATTATTCGTGAAATTGGTGTGGAGACGGGGGGCTCTAATATTCAGTTTGCCGTCAACCCAGATACCGGTGAGGTGATTGTCATTGAGATGAACCCCCGGGTGTCCCGCAGCTCTGCTCTGGCCTCTAAGGCGACTGGGTTTCCCATTGCTAAGTTTGCGGCCAAACTGGCGGTGGGATACACCCTGAGTGAGATTTCCAACGATATCACCCAAAAAACGCCTGCCAGTTTTGAGCCCACCATTGACTATGTGGTGACGAAAATCCCTCGGTTTGCCTTTGAAAAGTTTCCGGGGAGCGCCCCTATGCTGACTACCCAGATGAAATCCGTTGGGGAGTCGATGGCCATTGGTCGTACATTCCAGGAGTCGTTTCAAAAAGCACTGCGGTCACTGGAAACGGGACGAGCGGGCTGGGGCTGCGATCGCAGAGAAAAACTTCCCACTATTGCCAAGGTGCGTTCCAGTTTGCGCACCCCTAACCCTGACCGGATTTTTGCCCTGCGCCATGCCCTGCAGTTGGGACTGAGTGCCCAGGATATATACGAACTCACGGGCATCGATCCCTGGTTTATTGATAAGCTGCAGGACCTGTTGGTGACGGAAAAATGGTTAAAACGCGCTGCCCTGGAGGCGATCACTACGGAGCAGATGATGGCAGTAAAACAGCAGGGCTTTAGCGACTGTCAAATTGCCTATGCCACCGGCACCGATGAAGATCAGGTGCGGACTCAGAGAAAGGCGCTGGGGGTGGTGCCTGTTTATAAAACCGTCGATACCTGCGCCGCCGAATTTGAAGCTTATACCCCCTATTATTACTCCACCTACGAAACTGAAACGGAGGTTAAACCGTCAGACCGTCGCAAGGTGATGATTTTGGGCGGTGGTCCTAACCGTATTGGTCAGGGAATCGAGTTTGACTATTGCTGTTGTCATGCCTCCTATGCGCTTCAGGCCAATGACTTTGAGACTATTATGGTCAACTCTAATCCGGAGACGGTGTCCACGGACTATGACACCAGCGATCGCCTTTACTTTGAGCCCCTTACCAAGGAAGATGTGCTCAATATCATTGAGGCGGAAAATCCCGAAGGGGTGATTGTTCAGTTTGGCGGACAGACACCGCTAAAGCTGGCGGTTCCCCTACAAACCTATTTAAGCCAGGGACCGGAAGTGAATGGCCAGCCGGTGCAAACTAAGATCTGGGGCACTTCACCTGACTCCATCGATACGGCTGAAGATCGAGAGCGGTTTGAAAAAATTCTGTGGGATCTAGAGATCAAGCAGCCCCCCAATGGCATTGCCCGAAGTTATCAAGAAGCCCTGGAAGTAGCTCAGAAGATTAACTATCCGGTGGTGGTTCGCCCTAGCTATGTGCTGGGTGGCCGAGCCATGGAGGTGGTTTACTCCGACCAGGAACTGGAGCGCTATATGACTACGGCAGTGCAGGTGGAACCCGACCATCCCATCTTGATCGACCGGTTTTTGGAAAATGCCATTGAGATCGATGTGGATGCCATTTGCGATCGCACTGGTCAGGTGGTGATTGGCGGCATTATGGAACACATCGAGCAGGCTGGCATTCACTCCGGAGACTCAGCCTGTTCTCTACCAACCATTACTTTGAGCGAGCAAACATTAGGCGTTATTCGTGACTGGACCGTTAAGTTAGCAAAAGCGTTACAGGTAGTCGGGCTAATGAATATCCAGTTCGCCGTTAAAGATAGCGATGTCTATATTTTAGAAGCCAATCCCCGCGCCTCCCGAACGGTGCCGTTTGTATCTAAAGCAACCGGTATCCCCCTAGCCAAAACGGCGGTCTTAATAATGTCTGGCCAAACCTTGACGGAGGTGGATGTGACCCAGGAAGTGATCCCCACCCACATTTCCGTTAAAGAAGCCGTGCTGCCCTTTAGCAAGTTTCCAGGCACCGACACATTACTGGGGCCAGAGATGCGATCTACCGGAGAGGTAATGGGTATTGATGTGGACTTTGGGCGTGCCTTTGCCAAAGCTGAACTGGCAGCCAGTCAACAGTTACCTCTGACAGGGACCACCTTTCTTTCGATGAACGATCGTGAAAAAGAAGCCGTAGTCCCCATTGCCACGCAGCTGTCGGAATTAGGGTTTCAGCTGATTGCCACAGCAGGGACTCGCCGTGTACTCCAGGCCCATGGCCTGGAGGTAAGTCTGGTATACAAAGTCCATGAAGGTCGCCCCCATGTGCTGGATGCCATCAAAAATAAGGATATTCAGCTGATTATTAATACCCCCACAGGGGCGACGGCCCAAGAAGATGATCGGATGATTCGACGTACGGCTTTGGACTATAAGATTCCCACCATTACGACACTCTCAGGGGCACGGGCCGCCATTGAAGCCATTCATTCACTGCAACAGCAGACCCTGGCCGTTAAGGCACTGCAAGATTATCTGACTTAAACCATATAAGAGCCTTAAAGGCCACACCATACAAAAGTAGGCGACCTTCTATATTCAGAAGGTCGCCTGGCCGATCAGAATTGCTTGATCAGAACCTTATGGAAGACGCAGCTACTCTTTATTGTTGTTGCGATTGCTACGATTACGGCTCCAGCGCTTTTGCCGATGCTTAGCAATTGCCTTGCGCTTAAGCTTTTCAGCCGGCGTCTCAAAATAGCGATGTTTTTTCATGTCTGAAAAAATGCCCGCCTGCACAACCTTGCGCTTAAATCTTCGCAGTGCTGATTCAATACCTTCATCATCCCCAAGGATAACCTGGGCCATAGTAATCTCCTTTAACGACAAAAATGGGGCAGTCATAACTGCCCCATGATAGAACAGGGCTATATGCCAACAGCACATACCCAATCAGGCAGGTTTAGAAGCGACCGCCACCGCCACCGCCGCGTTGCTCACGGGGTCGGGCTTTATTAACCCGTAGGTCTCTACCCATCCACTCTGCACCATCTAATGCCTCAATAGCTGCAGTTTCTTCGTCTTCAGAAGACATCTCTACAAAGGCAAAGCCACGGGGACGACCGGTTTCACGATCCGTTGGCAGATGGACACGCTGGACTGCTCCATACTCAGCGAAGACAGCATCAATGTCGTCCCGAGTAGCATCGTAGGACAGATTTCCAACATATATGGACATAGAGAATCTCCTAAGTTTTATATGCAACGAGTTATACGGGAGATCCCTCTAGAATCAAATCGAAGTCGAAATTAAACTGGTCGAGTTGAACTGTGAGCGTATCGTACCGAAAACTGAAGGTTACTGAATGATAGTAACTTATTGCCATAGAACTCTAGCATACCTTGATAATGGCTAATTTTAATTCTTAAGAATTGGTTTAAATCAAATATTAAAAATCTGCCCATGCCTTATCTGATAGGGGTTTCAGGTTAGACATAATAGAGTGAAGGGCTATTTATTAGCAATTGAAATATAAGTCTAATTGAGCCCTCAGATCATCTAATGAAGTCCCCAAGAGGTCGAACACCGATAGCTGACTAGGATAGTAACTCTTGACGAGATGCTGGATAGTTTTATCTTCGGCTGGATTGACTCCGCTAATGGTATCTGCAACTTTATCTGCCAGACGCCCACTGCCAGCGATGATCGTCACCTGTCTACCTAACTCTAAATTAAGTTGTAAATCCATCAGGGATACTTGACCACCGTTGATCAAGAGTGTCATGGAGGGGAAACGTCCCGCCAAAACTGAAGAAAACTCCGCTAGCCACCTTGATTCACTACCCCAGTTTTCGCCCGGCACTAAAAAAAAGTGGGTGTGATGAGGTTCAAGATCTACAGGCGGATAGCCTGCATCGTCTAGGGGCGGCGGTGGGCCATCGTCCCCTGGAAAAATTACCCGATTTAAAGGGGCAACGCCCACTAAATTAAACTGGCCGCTCACATGGTTGCGGGCTGCTCCCATCATGTGGATGACTCCAGCATCAGTACCCCCATCTAAAACAGTGATGCCCAAGTCCTGAGATAGGTTGGCTAAAGTGCTGTTAAAAAAACGGAGTAGTTTTGCCTGACTCTCGTCGGTCATGTGACTTGCTCCGCCGATGACTAGCAACGTTGGCATGGGGCCATGGAGTCCCACTTTTGAGAGAGCCTTTTCATAGCCTGTACCTGTGGCCACCTTGAGAATCTTAGCGAGTTGCCCATTGGAAAACCTATGTTCAACAAGTTCGCTGGCTGAAGTCTGGGGCATTGTGTATCTCTCTTAACAAAAGTGGCTAACCGACCGATGTCTGCTAACCCACTTACACCCCCAAAATACCCTTATCCTGTAAAACCTGTACAAGTTCGTACACAATACGGTCGGTTTCTAGGTGTATGCGTAATGGGTATGCGCCGGTGTGCGGAAACCTGTAGCTCTAGTGATATATACGTAAATGCTACTTTTTGGACACGGTTTGGTGTTTATCGACGCCCCTCAATTTTTAGTCTTTGATGACATAAAATTAGTTGGCGGCGGCGTTGACTTAACCCAATTGGGCCTGGGCGCGATCAACATACTTAGAGAACACATCCCAACCATGATAGCCACCATTGACAAGCTTACGCACCTTTCGCCAGTCACTGGCCTGGGCCGCTGTGGCGACACCCCGTTCTTTAAAGTAGCAGGCTAAAACTTGCGCAGAGATTTCTGGATCCATAGCCAGATCTGGATTACCTTCTAAATCCACCCCTAACTTTTGGCCGTAGGTTTGATAATTGGCTCGACCCGTAAGCTGAATATATCCTCGACCATGGTACTTAACACCGTCACCGGGTTGAACATTGCCTAGATCGGCTCGATCTTCGTATCGTCTCCAGTAACTTTCTCCTCCCCATTCATGGACGGGTTTCAATCCGCCGGTCTCAATCCGAATCGTGGCCAGTAGACCAATAAGGACAGAATTGTCGTAGATGTCGTACTTTCTCATTGCATTGAGAATGCCGGGAAGATAGACCTGACAATCCTCCAGTGGGCATTCCAAAATCTGAGAAACCTGTTGGGGCGTCACCAGCTGGTTGGCTGTTGCAGTTGAGCCTCCGTTAGACTGAGCTCCGCTGGATACGGGCTTCTTTTTCTCAGCCAAGATTGTTTTAAGGGATTGAAAATCAGTATTTTCTTTCCACTCCAACGCGTGTTGACCCAGCGGTGGCAGTGAGCTACTGGATTTAATCGTTCTATTAGATGATGAACGCGCTGGACGTCGCCCGGTTGTTTCAGTTGTAGAGGAGGACATAAGGGAGTTTATCCCTACCGCTGGTTGTTCACTGGCAGCGACGTCCTCAGCGGAAGTCTCAAAGCCACCGTCTTCTGATCCGGGGGGCATTTCAATATCTAAAAGAGACCCGGAATAACTGCTTGATTCTGGTTGCAGGTTGGCCTGATCAGCTAAGCGCGCCCGCTCCACTTCCAATCGCTGAGCTTTTTCTTCTAGTTCCTGATTGAGCCGCATCAGAGCTTTTTCAGCGTTATGGGCAGCCTCTTCTGCGTCGCGCCGATCGTCATCTTGCTTCTCTTCCTGGCGAGCAACAAATCCTTCTACATCTTTTTGAATGTATTGCTCTACTCGATGGGCAAATGTTTTGTAAGCGTCTTCGTGCACTCTAAACCGTTTGTAGGGCCCTGCCAGCTGCATAAAATGCCAGCCCTCAATTTTCATATGTTCGGCTGTACTACGGTAGGTACGATATTTGTCGCCATGGCCAAAAAATTCCTCTACCGCTGCGGAGATAGCCACTGCCTGACTTACAGCAAGGGCGACCCAACCAACTCTTTCATTAAGAGGGGCGCTATCACTCTTAAAACCTACCATCGCTGGAACCAGCACACCCCCAATGATGGTGACCATTCTGAGTCTAAAGTGTTGATTACGTTCCTTGGTGGCTTTTCCCTCTAGCCACATCACCTGGTCTAACCACCGATTTTTGAGGAATTCTTTGTGTAGTTCGGTAACCTCAAGTCTATCGACTAAACCTCCTAAGGTCTCCTTTAGATATTGGCTGTAAGCATTTTTTTTGGCCATTTTATTGCCTGTTAGATGCGGTATGAGAGCAGATTAATAATGGGTAATGGTAATCCTTTCGGGCATATGGATATGTTGGACAGGCGTAACTGGATTAAAGCCGCAGTCTATTATCCATAACTAAGTATTTACCAGGTTGATTCGCTAGGGATTATACATAAATAGGGTCTAGTGCAACTCAAAGGTACACGTTTAAGCTTTTGGATCTGACTTTCTAATTTATAAAAATTAACTTACGAACAATTTAACTTGCTCATTAGTATAGGGACGACGTCGCTAAAGTATAAATTCGATTATTTGAGGAGCAATAAAGTTTTCATAAATGTTACTCGTTGTTGCTATGTTCTTCGAGGCTTTTAAGATTTTTAAGGAAGTTTCAGGGCAGCGGATTTTGAGGGCTGGTGCGTATTAGATATTTGATGTGTTGAAATGTGTCAGAGGGATGATACAGAAATCTCCGAAGATCTTTTGTAAAGAAATACGCTTTGAAAAGATCTAAGAAATTGGTGAAATTGCTTAGATAAAGTTACTTTCCTGTAGAGTTCTCTGCGTGAAAGCGATGTATTCACCGTTTATTTGAGACGTTCTTAAAAATAATGATTTATCTCGATGGTGAGTCTTTGGCAGCTTACCGATGGAGATTGATCGTGCTGTTGCCCGGTTGTTTTATAGGTCAATTTTCATGGATTTAACTCTAGAGAAACTTGAGACAGAGTATCGCTCAGCCTTTGATAGTTGTGCCCTCCAGCCTGACACAGAGCCCACGGTGAGGGGTCTGGTGGGGCGTATGTTGCAGCTGAGATCGCACTACGAAGCCGTAGAAAAAACGACGGGGGTGCCCTGGTGGTTTGTGGGCATTTTGCACTATAGCGAATGGAACTTTCGCGAGCCCGCCCAGTTTGAGCGGCAGGTAACCGATGTGCTAATAGCTAAAAAATTTCACCAAGCCAGGACCCGTACCCTGGGAGCATTTTTGTGGGGGTTTGATCTATGGAATGGATTTCAAGGTGGGGCGGGTAAGGAATCTGCCTGGGTTTGGGGCGGCACAAATGTACTCCAGCATCAGACATCTCGCATTGGGGCAGCGGCGATTGTGCGCTATTTGCAGGCTCAGAAGCTGATCGATATGGGCGGGGACCAGGCTGCCACAGAGCTGATCGTATTGACTGATACCCTGTTCAAGCTAAGACCTGATCAAAGCTCGAAGTTATCAGAGGCTGACAAAATTCGTGTAGCTGCCGGCACCCGTTTAGAGCTGCTGCGGGATGATCCGGCCCAGGGTAATCACGTCAAAGTGCGTATCCCTGATGGGGTGCTGATGGGTCAGGATGAACGCATGGACTGGTACGTCTATGCTCAGCATATTTCGTTAGAAGGGACTGAACCTAGCAACAAGCCTCAGGATCCTGCCGTTGAGCCGGAAACTAAGATTGCTGAGCAAGATCGCGGTCGCCCTATTAAAGTGCCTAAGCTGGGCACGGTTTATCTGGGGGAGCCGATTTTGACCAACGGTCATTTTAGCTGGGCCGAAGCAACTAAAAACGGCAATCGCATTCCGGTGGATGAGACTGTGGTCAATGGCATTCTTCAGATTGCCGAAGTGATGGAAGAAGTGCGGGACTATTTGGGGGCACGACCTATCCGCGTCAACTCTTGGTACCGAGATCCCGCATCCAACCGCAAAGCTGGTGGAGCTAGCCGTTCGAGGCACCTATCGGGGGATGCCGTAGATTTTGTTGTACAAGGGATTTCTCCACCGGAAGTAAATCGTAAGCTAGAGCCCTGGTGGGGGGATCGCGGTGGGATTGCGAGTGCTTCAGTGTTTACCCATATTGATGCCCGTGGGTATCGAGCGCGCTGGGACTATGGTTTCTGAGCTGTTTCTCACTTGAGCGCTCAGTCCAGGTGTGTAATCTGGACGTACACTACTAACTGTAAGAAAACACAATCACTAGCGTAATTAGCTATGGACTGTGTTTAGATGCTATTGCTGAAAATCTCATGACATCATCCTCTTCCTCTCTGCAGGATATCTTTATTTCCTACGGTAGGGCAGACAGTCGATTATTTGCGAGACAGGTTAAGGATCGGCTGGTTGAGGCAGGTTTAGACGTGTGGTTTGATTTTGACGATATTCCCTTAGGAGTGGACTATCAAAATCAAATCAACGATGGTATTGAAAAGGCCGATAACTTTCTTTTTATAATTTCTCCCCACTCGGTTAATTCGCCCTATTGTGCTAAAGAAATTGAGCTGGCCTTAGCGTGTAACAAAAGGATCATTCCACTGTTGCATGTGGAGGAGATTAGCTATGAAACCTGGCAACAGTGTACCCCTGATGCCAGTGAGTTTGGATGGCAAGCCCTAAAAGAAAAAGGAGCCCACAGCAGTTTCCCAAACATGCATCCAGAAATTAGTAAAATCAACTGGGTGTACTTTCGTGACGGGATTGATGATTTTGAGGCGGGGATAGCGGGCCTGAAGACGATTCTTGAACGGCAGCAGCCCTATGTGCATCACCATACTCAGCTATTAGTGCAGGCGCTTGACTGGCAGCGTTGCCAGCGTCAGCCCAAGGCATTAATCTCGGGTGAACCATTGGTTGAGGCCAAGGGATGGCTTGAGACTCGTTTCAAGGATGAGCAGCCGCCCTGTATTCCCACTGACCTGCACTGTGAGTTTATTACCGAGAGTCTCAAAGCTGCTAGTGATCAGATGACTCAAATTTTCATATCCTATAGCGAAGAGGATATGGATATTCAAGAGCGGGTGCGTAAGCGGCTGATACGTGAGGGGTTTACCGTTTGGGTAAATACGGTGGATATTCCCACGGCAACAGATTTTCAGCTGGCAATTAATCGCGGTATTGAAAAGGCCGACAATGTTGTTTTGCTGCTATCTCCTAGCTCTCTGGCGTCCCAGTATTGTCAGCAGGAGTTAGCCTATGCCCGTCGCTATCATAAACGGATTATTCCACTGTTGGTGCAGTCCATGGATGTGGCGAGACTGCCCGATGACTTACGGATGGTGCAGTTTATTGACTTTTCGTCGTTGGCGTCGGAGATTCATTTTGCCCGGGCAATGGATGAGCTGATCCGTACCCTGGGTGACTCGGCTGACTATGTAGATTTACATAAACGGTTTTTAGTTCGGGCGTTAGCTTGGGAACGACAGGGACGCGATCGCAAATTCCTACTTCGATCTGAAGACTTTTCCTCAGCTCAAACCTGGTTGTCAGAATCTGGTCCGATCGAGCCTACCGATTTGCATAAGGCATTTATTCAGGCGAGTCAGGGGGTTAACCAATTTTACGACGCCTTTATCTCCTACGGTCGAGTCGATAGCAAAGACTTCGCTACGGAGCTTTGTCAACAGCTTAACGCCCAAGGGTTTCAGGTGTGGTTTGACCAAAACGATATCCCTCTGGGGGTGGACTTTCAAGAGCAAATCAACGACGGCATCGAAAAAAGCCACAATTTTATCTTTATCATTTCCCCCCATTCCGTTAACTCTCCCTATTGTGCAAAGGAGATTGCCCTGGCGCTGAAATATAACAAGCGGATTATTCCCATTTTACAGGTGGAAGAAATTAGCTATGCCACCTGGCAAGAGCGGAACCCCGGTCGAGGGAAGGATCGGTGGGAAACTTATAAAGCTGCGGGGAGACATTCCAGCTTCCCTAACATGAACCCTAATATTAGCAAGATCAACTGGATCTACGGGCGAGATGGCATAGATGATTTGGCTGCCGTTATAGATGGGTTAATAAAGCTCTGTCGCCGCCATGAAGACTATGTCCATCAGCACACCGAAATCTTGATCAGCGCCCTTGCCTGGGAGCGTCATCAAATTCAAGCCTCATACCTGCTAATGGGAGAGGACCGTTTACGGGCCCAAAACTGGCTGTTAACTGAATTTAACTCTGAGCAACCCCCCTGTACCCCCAGTTTGCTCCAAGCAAACTTTATTACGGAGAGCATTAAAGCTGCTGATGGCGGCATGACCCAGGTATTTATCTCCTATGCAGAGGAAGATTTAGCGACCAAGGAAATTGTCCGCTATCACCTGCTGCAGGCTGGTATCACCGTATGGACCAATACGGTAGATATCCGCATGGGGGAAGATTTTGAAGTCGCTATCCAAAGAGGTCTAGAAGAAGCCGACAACGTTGTCTATCTGATTAGCCAGGCTTCTCTGGCATCGGACTATTGCCAGATGGAGGTTGACCAGGCATTGGATCTCCATAAACGAATTATTCCGATGTTGATTGAGGAGGTGGATCTCGATCAGATTCCCGATACGATCCGCAAAGTACAGTTTATTAACCTGGCGGATAACAAAGTCTCCCTTGATTTAGAAAAAGACTTAGCCGAGCTGCTACGCAGCATCCGCCGGGATGCACCTTATTATAATCAGCATAAGCGCCTGTTGGTCAGGGCACTGAAATGGGAGCGTCAGAAATGTAACCCCAGCCTGTTGTTACAGCGCCGCATGCAAGATACCTATTTTGCTTGGGCTCAAAATGCTAAAAATCATCAGCTGGGGGGAGCATTACCCCTACAGTTAGCCTTTCTAGAGGCCAGTCAACAACAGTCTCCTGATCAAACCCTGGGGGTGTTTTTTATCCACCATATCGATGACTGTGATTTTGCCCAGCGTCTTTACGATACTCTCTTGATTCAGGGAAAAAGTTGCTGGTTATCCCCTGAAGGCGCGGCTGGGGAAACTGAACGATGGGACGATACTCAGCAGCTGGTGGATAATGCTGAAAATATTCTGTTTGTGGTGTCTCCCAGTTCGATTCGCTGTGGGGCTTGTTTAGATCAGTTGAACTATGCTCAGGAGCAACAAAAGCGAATTCTGCCGGTTATTTATCGGGATGTGGTTAAGTCGTCCATCCCAGACAGTCTAAGTGGGGTGCCATGGAGTGATTTTCGCCGCCACGGTGGGGATTTTTTGGTGAATTTTGGTGAGTTGTTCCGCACATTGGAAAGCGAGCCCTACCATGTGCGATCGCACACTCGCCTGCTGGTCAAAGCTGCTGAATGGGATGCCGCCCAGCGAGATGACAGTTTCTTGTTGCGGGGAAATGATTTGGCTGAATCGGAACGTTGGTTGCAACAATCCAAAGAGAAAGTACCCCCGGTGACAGCGTTGCAGAAAACCTATATCAAGGCCAGTCAGGCGCTGCCATTTAAGAAGATTAAAGCCCGCTCGGTGACGCTGGCGACGGTGGTGAGTGCTTTGGCTGTTTCTGCCATCAGACTGTTTGGTGGGCTCCAGCCTTTAGAAACTCGGGCCTATGACCAGTTTTTGCGGTGGCGTCCCAACGAAGCTACCCAGGATGAACGATTGTTGATCGTTAAGGTGGATTCTCCCAGTGGTGAGTGGCTGCGGGAACAAATGATTGAGGGTCGTTATGATCCTGGTATCGGTACGATTCCTGAAGATGCACTGTCAGAAGCTATTCAGGTCCTCAACAGCCACGATGCCCGTTTGATTGGTCTCGACTTTTTCCGTGATTTTCCGGCTCGGGGAGCCCTTAGTAATGATCTGGCTTGGACTGAAAATCTTTTTGGTATTTGTCAGACAGCCAGCGATCAAGTGAGCGATATTGGTAATGAAATACCTGAGCCGCGTGTTGGTTTTGCTAATTTTCTGTTGGATGGTGGCAAAATTGTTCGCCGTCATTATTTGACTCAGTGGGTTGAAGGCGATAACCCCTGTGTTCCTGAAGAGTCCTTCACGCTGTTATTGGCCAAAAACTATCTGGAGTCTGAAGGGGTGGCCTATGAAAATACTAGCGATGATGAGACTGTTGGCGTCATTTCCTTTGACAATACAGTACTACCAGATATTTACGGTGACGGCACGGCCTACAGTGCTATGACTGAGAGCCTTGGCTGGAGTAGCTTGCAAGACTACCAGACTTTAATTAACTTTCGCACTTACGATGATCCGATGTCTCAAGAGCCGGGGGCTCGACTTAAGGATTTTGCTCAGCAGGTTTCTCTTGAAGATGTGATTAAGAATGAGGTGGATCCCGGACTGATTCGAGACCGGATCGTACTAATTGGCTACACGGACTTTAGCGATCGCAACTCCGACGATTTCAACACCCCCTATGGTGATTCAGTGCCTGGTGTGTACCTGCACGGACAGATGATCAGCCAGCTGATTAATGCCGTGTTAGAAGACCGTCCCCTGATACGCTGGTGGCCATTTGTTGGAGAAGCCGGTTGGATTCTGCTGTGGTCCGGCATTGGTGGCGTGATCTTTTGGCGCTTTGTCAAACCGGTGCCGGTGTTAGTGGCAGCCATTGGCTCAGTCGGATTGTTGACGGTGGCTTGCTATGGCTTTATGGCAGGTCTAGTGATCTGGGTACCTTGGGTACCGGCGCTACTGGGCTGGGGGTTCACCGGCAGCGCAGTGGGCTATATGACCTATCGCTTACGTAAAGGGTAACTACCATGTTTAAAGGCTGGTTTGAAAGCCTGCGTAGAGTTAATTCACGTCGTTATTTATTGCTTTCCCTGACGATTGGGCTAGGTGTTATCGAGCCTGGGCTCAACCCACCGGCAGCAGATGCCTGTTTCTTTTGGCAAGCCTGTGCGCGAGCGCGAGGACGGGCCTCAAATACTCGGGCGGGTGGTAAACGAACTGGGCGATTGCTCGGCGGCAACGATGCCTCTATTCCCTATGTAATCTCTCCTCGTAATGCCTGGATTCAGGAACCGGGACCAGCTCGACCCTACACCATCCGCTGGAATCCTGTGGAGGGGGCTCAACGTTATACGGTACGCATCTGGCGGTGGACCTTTGAGCGGGACCAGCCTGAGGTTGCTCTGTGGCAGGAGACCACCCTGGACAGTGCCAGCAGTCTAGACTTTCCTCAACAGGTATCCTTAGAGCCGGGCAACTACTATTCTATTGAGGTAGTGACGGATCAAGGGGTCTCTTCTGATCTGGATGAAGGATATTACGAGTCTGGATTTCAGCTGCTGTTTGAAGAAGACTATGGGGAGTTGCGATCGCAGCTACAAGACATTACCCCGACCGCTGCTGCAGAGCCTATATCTGA
>JBCCJR010000075.1:0-16234 GCA_039045805.1 Cyanobacteria bacterium P01_C01_bin.118 | reverse complement strand
TATTTGCGAAATTCCTGTCAACTATCTGCCGCGTCAGGGGGGACAGTCCAAAATTTCCGGCACCCTTTCCGGTAGCTTCAAAGCCGGCACCATTATTTTGACTACCCTGACTACTCTGTATTGGCAAACTCTATGGCGGGGCCATGTAGTCGAGTCCGATGCTGAGAAAAAACAACCCATTGTGCTTTTTTTCAGCGCTTTTTTACTGGTCGTCGGTACTGTTTACATCCTGCCCTACGGCAACTTTAAAGAACAATTTGCCGTTTTCCACTTTTGGATTGGCAGCACCATCATGGCAGCGGGTTTTATCCTGGCCTGGATGTTGCGTAGCATTCCGGGGGTATGGTTTTGGGGGGTGGCCATTGCCACTCGGTTGCTGTTGCTTACTATGTATCCCGGTGATGACATCTGGCGTTATATATGGGAGGGCCATATCCAGCTCCATGGCTTTAGTCCCTATGATTTTGAGCCTCTGGCCGATATCCTGAAACCTCTGCGCCTGGAATGGTGGGGTGAGATTAACCATCCCTATGCCTCGGCAATTTATCCCCCAGTTACCCAGTTTGGCTTTCGCGCTCTGGCTAGCCTTGGTCTGTGGGTGCCCTTATTCAAAGCCGCATTTACTGCTGCCGATTTAGCTGTGTGCTGGCTACTGAGCCGACGATTTGGGCATCGGGCTACCCTGCTCTATGCCTGGAATCCTTTGGTGCTCTACAGTTTTGCCGGGGGTGGCCACTATGACAGCTGGTTTGTGCTGCCCCTAGTGATGGCCTGGTTCTGGTTTGATTCCCCCCTACCCCCCCCTGGGGGAGAAGGCGAGAGGAAGCTGCCTGCCTTAACCTATCTGGGCAGCGCCCTATTGGTTGGCATTAGCATTGCCGTTAAGTGGATTTCGCTACCAGTCCTGACATTTGTGGTGTGGCATGGACTGCGACGAGGTCGTATTGGCATTGCTGTCTTGAGCGGTATCACTGGTTTACTACCAATGGTGCTGGCGGCCGTGCCATTTTGTAGTGTGACATCATGCCCGCTGGTTCAGGTCAATTCGTCTTTTGTTGTTACCGGACGCTCTGCAGAGCTCATTCCCTACATTGTTGGACAATTTTGGGAGCCATCTTACTCCGCCAACTGGCTCTATGCCTTTCCTTTGGCGCTAGTGGTGGTGTGGTTGCTACTGCGGGCAAACAACTTTCACAAATTTACTGAATGGTATCTAATCTGTTTGATGGTGATTTCTCCGATTGTACATTTTTGGTATTTGAGCTGGCTGATGCCTTTTTTAGTCTTGAGCCGCAACCTTGGCAGTCGGCTGATTAGCCTTTCGGCCTATGTGTATTTTGTGCTGCTCCAAATGTCTGCTGCCGGGAACTACAGCTGGTTTTTACCCGAAACTCTTCGACATATTTTGTGGTGGCCTTTTGTCTTGGGAGTGGTCTGGAGTAGTGCTACCTGGCCAGATTTGACACCAAAATTGAAGAGAACTTAAGCCGCTTCTCAGGATCTGTTCAGTTGGTCGTGAGAAATTGCAAATAGTCCACTGATGCAAACTCCTCATACTAATCGTTATGAAACGCACCTATTTATCCGCCTTTTTCTTAGCTTGTTCCATTGGTTTAGTCGGCTGTTCCACAGATACTGCTCCCTCCAACACGTCCTCAGCGGAGGTAAGTATTGTTTCTGACCAGGGCCTTGATTATCAAGGTTATGACGCTCTTCTAAGTACCTACGTCGATGATGAGGGCTGGGTTAACTACACTGATTTACAACAGTCTCGTGAGGCATTGGATAGCTTTAACAATGCGTTGGTAACTGTGGACGATGCTACTTTGAGCGGCTGGAGTGAAGAAGAACAAATTGCGTTTTGGATCAATGCTTATAACTCGTTAACCCTAAAGTCAATTATCGATCAAACGCCTTTGAAGGCAAGCATCAAAGACATTACTGGGGTGTGGCGTCTGCGTAAGCATCCGATTAATCAAAAACAGAAGACCCTAAATGAAATTGAGCATGACGTACTGCGCGTAGACTTTGATGAGCCACGTCTGCATGCGGCTATTGTCTGTGCCGCCATTAGCTGCCCGCCATTACGGAACGAATCCTTTACTGGAGAGAACCTAGATGCTCAACTGGATGAACAAGTGGTGCAATGGCTAGCCAGACCGGATGGTCTCAAAATTGACAAAGAGGCGGGCGAAGTCAAAGTGTCCAAAATTTTTGACTGGTTTGGCGGCGACTGGATTCCTAGCTACGGTGTAGACAGTGGCTTTACTGGTAGTAAAGAAGAACAAGCTGTGCTGAACTTTATCAGTCAGTACGTTAGCGAAGAGGATCAGGCGTATCTGGAAGCTGGAGATTACAAGGTTAGTTATTTCAATTATGACTGGTCGTTAAACAAACAGTAATCCTGAAAACAAAGGTTTGGCTGAGCTTGTGTGTAAATTGATCCATAGGGCGCTGTTGTTATCCATAGCTCTCATCGCTTGCTGATGTTGTGAACTATGTGCGCCAAGCTATAACTAAAACTTGAGGGGACAGATCGTGGATATAAAATCTTGTTTAATGTTGTTCACGCGTTACCCCGAAGCCGGTAATACCAAGACTCGCCTGATTCCTCATTTGGGAGCAGTAAAGGCGGCTGAACTACAGCGCTGGATGACGGCATCTATGGTGCGTGAAATGGCTGCTTTGGGACCTGAGATTGACCGTCAAATTCATTTTTCGGGTGGTTGTCGGTCCCAAATGCAGGACTGGTTGGGGCGACAGTTTACTTACCTGCCTCAGGTCGCAGGTAGTTTGGGCCATCGCTTACATCAGGCGTTTTTGGAAAATTTTTGCGCTGGTAAGGCGGCGGTAATCGCCATTGGGTCCGATTGTCCTGGGCTGAGTCTGCGTCATTTTGAGCAGGCCTTGGGTCGGTTAAAAACCCATGATGTCGTGCTAGGACCGGCGGCCGATGGTGGATACTATCTAATTGGTTTGCGTCAACCTCAGGCTCAGCTGTTTGAGACGATTCCCTGGGGAACAGGGGAGGTGTTTGAACGAACGGTTGCGATCGCAAACCGTCTAAACCTCTCCATCGCCACATTGGAACAGCTACGGGATGTAGACCGACCCGAAGATTTAGAGATTTTAGACAAAATGCCGCTCTGTCTTTAATGACACCTGTCGTAGGGGCACGCAATGCCCCTACCTCAACCTGCCAAACACCAACACAACAACTACAGACGGCTTACCTGTTGCGGTACCGAGTAGCGAGCCTTGCTGGGGACCATCTGGGCGTAGAGATTTTCCAACTGGGTAATATTTTTGCTCAAGGTATATCGGTCTAAGACCCGCTGGCGAGCCTTGCTGCTTAAGATGGCCAGCATCTCTGGGTGGTTTCTCAGCAATGGCAAAATCGTTTGTAACTGTTGAGAAACCCTCTGAGTATCTAGCACAATACCGGCTCCATCCTCTATTACTTCACCATCGGCTCCGGCATCGGTGGCGATACAGGCAGCACCACAGGCCATGGCCTCTAATAGCGACAGCGACAGTCCCTCGATCAATGAAGGCAAAATAAAGGCATCGGCCCCCTGCAGGATCTCAATGCGGCGACGTTCATCGGCAACAAACCCTAGCCACACTACCGAGCCGTCAGCCCCATAGGCGGCTTTTAAGGCCATTTCCAAGGGACCACTACCCACGATGAGAAGTTTGTTATCGGCGCCCATGTTGGCCAGTTTCCAACCCTTGAGCATTGACTCTACATTTTTTTCGATGGCGAGTCGGCCCTGGTAAACATAAATCTGGTTGGCCCTAAATTCTTTTTTGAGTCGAGAGGGGCCAGGGGTATATCGATACACATCCACCCCATTGGGAATCACCACCACCCGGTCCAAGGGAACACCTAGCTTGACCAGCAGCTCCTTTTGAATTCTAGAGAATACGATTACCCGGTCATAGTTAGCCAGACGAGGGGCATACAGCTGATAGGTAAAGTGCTGGGTGCCAGACGTTAAATTGCGGCGTTTGCGGTCAAATGCAGGATGAAAGGTGGCCACCAGCGGAATGCCCAACTCATGGCAAATCTCTGGAAGCTTAAAGTCTAAGGGTGACAGCGATAACGATGCATGGACGATATCTGGCTTGAGTTTTGCCAGGATCTCTGCCAGCCGTCGGGCAGAGCGAAAGCTGGGAATGATCAGAATCTGAGACTTAAAAATAAAAGGTAAAGAAACCTCCTCATAGCCAATATGCTCGTCATCGGATTCTGTATCAGTGGCGAAGTGGAGAAACGTCACCCGATAGCCACGCTCTAGAAGAGCGTTAGTAATTTCTCGACCATAGGTGACATTTCCACAAAACGGGGATTTTTTACCAAGCCATGCGATGTGCATTTAATGGGGGCTATAAATCAGAGGTTTATCAAAAGGGCGCTTTTAAGAGGCGCTTTTAAAGGCAGGTACTTAAAGCAAACAAACAGCTTTACGAATTCAACCGCTTGGCAAGACGCCCCTTAGGAAACCTTGTATTCTTGAGCAGCTGCTAGATCACGGAGTAGCCAAGGGTTGGCAGTAAACCCACGGCGTAATCTAACGTAATGCTACTTAAGCAACCGTATGAATGCTTTATATGACTTTATCAGTATTTTAAGAGGTTACTGAATCGCAGACCTGGTGAGTGGTGAGCGATGAGTGATGAGTCCTGGGGGCAAACCCTATTTAGAAGTGGATTCGACGGGCACGGTAAAAACCGTTTGGGTAAAGAGACCGCCAATAATGACAATGGCGGCCAGACCCATCAGGACCGGTCGCAGACCTACCATTGACTCAGCCACGCCAGCGAGGGCCAGGGGTAGACTGAGGGCGATATTGACAACATTATTCTGTAGACCAAAAACTTTGCCTCGCATATCTTCAGGTGTCTGTTCTTGGATAGTAGTTTGCATCGGGATGCCGACACTCGCTGCAAAAACACCCAAAATAGCGATCAGGACCAGGCTACCCCACAGGCTATGAGTCGTCATGGATAATCCCCCCAGGGCTGCCCCCATGCCCAACAATCCCGCCAGACTCAACTGACGACGGGCAAAGCGATGGCCAAACTGACCGATCAAAGTAGCTCCAAGTCCCATTCCTACACCTGCTGATGCGAGCAGTACTCCAAACTGAGAGGATTTGAGGGCAGGAATGATTTCGGCCAGGCGAACGGCTAGCACCGCCAGGGCCGCAAATACTGAAAATAAAAGCACTAGCTGAATGATGGCGTTGCGGATGGGGGGACGCTGTTTGATGTAGCTAAGACCGTCTTTGATATCGGCCCAGACGTGGCTGTCTTGGGTAATGTTTTCCCTGGATTCTCCTGTGCGCATCAGCATCAGGATTACACCGGCCAGGCAATAGCTAAAACCTACCAGGATGTCCTTGCCGATGCCGCTGTTGCCGTCAAAAGATGCCAGCAGCTTATCTGCGATCGCAAGCAGCGGTTCCCCCACCGCAAACCCAATAATCACCGACGCCATCATGGTGGTGGTGTACAGCGAGTTGGCCGATAGCAGATGGCGCTCCTCCACAATTAAGGGAATCACCGATTGCTCCGCTGGGGCAAAAAACTGGGTGAGGGTGGACACTAAAAACGTAATTACCAGCAAAAAGCAAAAACTAATGGGGATATTGGCGAAGGTGCCCCAGTCATGACTAGCCCAGAGACCCAGGGGTAGCAAAATGACCAACGCCCCCCTAAACAGATTGGTTAGTACCAGTACCGGTTGTTTGAGCCAGCGATCTACGTATACCCCCGCCAGCGAACCAAACAGGACAGCGGGAATCGTAAAGGCAATCATCACTGCTGATACCCAACCACTGATGGTTTGCCCTGGCGCATCGTATTGGTTGGCGATAATGGCAATCATCAGCACCAGATACACCTTGTCGGCAAGCTGGGAAAAGACTTGTCCGCCCCAAAGGGTGAGAAAGTTACGATTTTGCAGCACCGGCCAAAATCCGGTTGCTCCCGTGCTATCTAACTCGCTGGCTGGTCGGCTTCCATTTAGGTTTGATGAATCTAAGTCTGATGCTTCATCCTTGCCATGGGCTCCATTCTGCTGAGATGGCCCAGAGACAACATCAGAATCAGGCGTGCCGATCACTCGCTTACCATTGCACTGGTTAGCGGCACTATCAGAGACTTTAGATGCACTTGGGTCTGACTCACGAAGCATAGGCAGAGGAGGCAAAGCAGCTGTCTATCAGGGCAGCGGATCGAATCGGTCGATCAAAGTGAAACTGGGCGTAGTTTCTCAGCAGTCGTTCTAAACGAATCCATAAACTGTGGGGGGCTGTCCCCATTTCCTCTATAGATGGTAAGGAACTGGCCTGGGTGAACACAAGGTCTGCTTTACCTAATTGTTGCAAAAGCGCTAGTTCTGCAGACCCAATGGTGGTGGTGAGAGGGCCACGGTGGTGACGTCTCGCTTCGTAGTCTGCCGGGCCAAGATTATTTTCTAGCTGTTCTAATTTATCTAAGGTAATCACCCCTCCGGCAGGAATGCTAAAACCTACCCGCCACTGGTTGCCCAGCTGAGGCTGAATGGGGATGCGACTAAGGCAGCAGTGCCGCAGCTCTGGGGCTACGCCGGCCAGGGCCAAAATATGAAACGTTCCCTGGGCTAAACAGGCTAAAACCGCTCCGGAGTTTGCTGTCTCTAACCGTTCTAGGTGGGCAACCAAGAGTTCAAATAGGTCCGCTTGAGGTTGCTCGCTGGCTTCACATAGCACCAGTTCTGCCAGATATTGACCTGCTGTCAGCCGGGCTAAATCTCGGCTAAGACCTGGAAACGACTGCTGGGTTTGAGCTTGGATCATTTTGTCCAGGGATTTGCCCTTGGACAGCATTAGCTCATTTACCACAAACAGTCCGCTACGGCCTCCCAGACGGGATTTATGCTTACGGGCTCCCGGTGCGATCGCACGTAACAAACCATGCTCCCGAGTCAGAATCGTCATTAGCCGATCCGTTTCCCCCATGGGAGCCGCTTTCAAATTAATACCAGTTGCTTTATATGTGCGAGACATGAAGGAGGGTGAGCACCGCCCACCTTAATCAATTTTTTTCCGTTCGTTGTAGCTTACGTTAATTTGGCTCTTGCCTTCGTATAGCCAGTTCATTTTTTTAGGATCTAGCCTGGCATGGTACATCAGCTTGAGTAGCTGATTAAGGGCGGCATGTTTGTAGATTCCCCGTTCTCTAAAACGGCGGGCCGACGTAACGATAGTGCCAGGGACCAAATGGGGTGAACCAAACTGGTTGAGGCGATTACTCAGTTCCGTATCTTCAAAAATATCCATATTTGGCACACCGCCAATGCTCACCAGGGTCTCTCTGCGGGCAAAAATACAGTGGTCTAAATAAAGGATGCGACTACGACTGGGACGCTGGGTGGTGGAATACCACGAGGAAAATCTCAGCAGCCAGTGGTCAAAATCAAAGCTATGGCGAAAGCCCCCCCAGGTGATGCTGGTATCGACCATTAAATCTCTAATCTGGTCTAAACCGTCGTCCGGCAGCAGGGTGGCTGGATGATGCAACAACACAATATCTCCCTGACTGGCCTGAATCCCAATGGTCAAACGCTGGGCCCGGTTGCTGGCCTCAGCATCAATCAGTTTGAAGTCAGCGGCTGCCGGATGTTGAGTAATCACATCGTAGGTGCCATCGGTGCCAGGACTTATGACGATAATGATCTGCTTGTTTCCTGGCTGTTGGGCAAGATTGTCTAGAATGCGGGGCAGATAGCCGTGGCGAACTTCATTGAAACAGGGCAGAACGACTGAAATCATAGGTGCTTGGTTGACTCCCGGATAATTGGGTGCGATCAGCAAATTTCCTCACCCATCATTGCAGCTGTGGCCAAG
Source organism: Cyanobacteria bacterium P01_C01_bin.118 (assembly GCA_039045805.1). Taxonomy (GTDB): domain Bacteria; phylum Cyanobacteriota; class Cyanobacteriia; order Phormidesmidales; family Phormidesmidaceae; genus Leptothoe. Next base: position 8,339 of record JBCCJR010000075.1, on the reverse strand, counting down.
GAAATACTTAGAGCCAACCGATGGCTTCCTGAGAGGACCGATGTCTTTGCTGGCAATCTTGAAATCATACAGAGTCTATTAAGAGTCGTGAATAGTCGCCATAAGCTGAGGTAGCGTTCAGTGATGATGTTTGGCATTCTGACCTATGACTGTCGCTCCCCCCTCTATGCATAAGGCCGTTCATGTTTATGGAGACAAGGCTACGCTGGTGGCTGCCGCTACGGACCAGGTGATTGAGTTGATTCGCGATGCGATCGCATCACGCGGTCGTTGTTCCATTGCTCTATCTGGCGGTAGCACCCCTAAACCCCTTTATCAGGCCTTGGGACAGACCGATTTACCCTGGGAGCAGCTGTTTATCTATTGGGGAGACGAACGCTATGTGCCCATGACCCACGCCGATAGCAATGCCAAGATGACCTATGAAGCCTGGCTAAATCAGGTATCGATTCCGGCTGACAATATTTTCACAGTGCCCACAGAAACAGAGTCCCCCCAGGACAGTGCTGACCAGTACCAACAGACATTGGCGAACAGCTTTGGCACCAATGATATGCCGCAGTTTGACATTATCTTGCTAGGCATGGGAGATGATGGCCATACCGCTTCACTGTTTCCCCATACCGTTGCCTTAAATGAAACTGAACTCTGGGTCACCGTCGGGCAAAAAGGAGATCAGCCCAGAATCACCTTTACAGCTCCTTTGATTAACCAGGCCCGCCATGTCATGTTTTTGGTGGCCGGAGCCAATAAGCAAACGGCACTGTCGCAGGTTTTTGCGGCTGATGCCGACAGTGCCGTTTATCCATCCCGGCTGATTGCCCCGGTGGGTGAACTGCAGTGGTTGTTAGATGCTGATGCTAGTCAGGGTTTGCCCGCCAGTGTAGAACGCATGGTGCATTAGCTTTGTTAGGAAGCTTCCTTTAGCCATAGCGGCTGAGGGGGAAATTTATAGTTTGGAATTCGGAATTCGGAATTCGGAGTACTCTAATCTTCGAGAACGCTAGAGGCGAACGAGAAGAGTAAAGCTCTTAAAAACTCTCCGTAATACTCTTTGAGTAGAGTTAAGACCCTGCGGAATGGGCTCCTATTCTGACTTCCGACTTCCGACTTCTGAATTCTGACTTCCACCTTCATCCCTTACCCGAATTTTTCGGTTTAAGTGAGTGCCCAAAGATTGCCTATACTTCTCTCAGTGCATCGACAGAAAATCGCCGAAACTGTGTAGTTTATACATGACTAGCGTAAATTAAGCCGCTATGATTATTTGCCCAAACTGCAACTATCAGAACCCTAAAGGCGCTTCTCAATGTGAAGCTTGTTACACACCCTTACCCTCCTTGATAACCTGTTCTAACTGTGGTGCGAAGGTGCAGGCAGACGCTAGCTTTTGCGGTCAGTGTGGCCACAGCCTGGCCAGCCAAAAAACGGCAGCGGCTTCTCCGGTTCTACCCACTCCAGACCCTGCAGTTGCGGCCCTCCCCGAGCCATTGCCAGAGCTATCGCCAGAGGCACCATTGCCGACCGAGTCACCGCCGCCGACCGAGCCACTTCCGGTACCGTCGGTTCAAGAGTTAACCCCTGTCGAGCCCGATCCCTTGGTAGTGCCGGAGCCACTCCCGGTGACGCCCCCACCGCCGCTCCCGGCAGACCCAATTCCCGAAAATATACCAACGGCGGTGGATATTTATACTGACCCGCCGATTACTCAGCAGCCAACAGCTGCCGATGTAGCTGTCCCTCAAACCCAGATTCAAAGCCTCAGTGCCCGGTTGCTCCACATTCAGACTGATACGGTTATGGAGCTTCCACTGGGGTTAACGCTTGTACACATTGGTAAGCCCAATGATCGGATCCCGCCCGATATTGATGTTTCTGGCTTTCCAGAGTCGGAAATTGTATCTCGGGTGCATGCAAATATCCGTATTGAAGGCGATGTCTACTATATTGAGGATGTTGGCAGTTCCAATGGTACGTACATTAATAATTTGCCCCTGGCTGCGGGCAATCGTCATCGATTACGTCCCGGCGATCGTATTGCCCTTGGAAAAGGTGATAAGGTGAGCTTTATTTTTCAGATCGCTTAAAGGGTAACTCAAAGTATCGGTCAACTGCTTTTAGTAATTTTTTATTCGGTCATTTTTGTTACATTGCCCTTCGATGTATTAACGTGATTACCCTATCGCTACTCCACCCTCTAAATAAGACTCCCATACAGCACTGGACCTTTGAGGAACAAGATGTCATTCGCATTGGCCGTTCTACCGATAACGATGTTGTGCTCTACAGTGCTGTTGTGTCGCGACATCATTTAGAGATTCATAAAGGAGCAGCGGGTTGGGCAATTCAAAGTTTGGGCACCAATGGCACCTATCTTGATGGTAAGCGGATACAAAATGTAGCGGCGGAAGATGGCTTAGTTGTGCGGTTAGCTCGCTCTGGGCCTAATTTGCAAATTACGATTGAGCAACCAGAAAAATCTTCAGCTGCTTCGATTAAAGAATTATTGGCCCGTCGGAAACAACAGCAGTTTTCAGCGCCAACTCGCTCTGTGAGAACCGATTTAGATGTGATTAAGACAGATATTCGAGATAAGCCCCCGCCGAATCAGTCAAATTCTAAGCCTGTGGATAATAACGGGCTTGCCTAGATGGCTAGAGGTGATCAGGTTTATGTGATGCGCGATGTGATGGGGGTGCCTTATCAGCATCATGGTATTGACTGTGGTAATGGCAAGATTATTCACTATCGTAAGGTGGGTACGGCTACAGTCTCTTGTACCAGTAACGATGCTTTTGCCCGTGGCAACCCGATTTATCCAGTGTCTCGGCCGGTATCATTTATTCCCGATGTCGTTATTGACCGAGCGGAAAGCCGTCTGGGAGAGCAGCGCTACAACTTGTTTTTTAACAATTGTGAGCATTTTGCTAACTGGTGTAAGACTGGCGATAGTGTGAGTCCTCAGCTCAGTGGGTTTGGGTTGCGGTTGGAGCAGATTAAGCTACCGGTTGGGCTAACGCGACAGGCAGCTCAGCAGGAGACTCCCCAGGCAATTTTAGATTTGTTTGAAACGGCGTTGAGAAATCTTGCGATCGCAACCAACACCCTCCTACCCGACTACGAGCAAGTCCAGGCCGACAGCGTTCAATGGAAGCAAGTGGCTGAAACCGCATTGAATCGAGGTCGTGAAGATCTGGCCCGAGCTGCCCTCCATAAACGCAGAGACGCTCAGAAAAAAGCCGAAGCCATCCAGATCCAGCTTCAGGAACTATCAGATTTACAACTTTCAATCCAAACCGATCAAACCCTGGCGCTGAAGCGTTTAAGCGAAGATAGCAGTGTGTTTTATTAAGGGGTGCGTGGTTCATTGGTGAATCGGTTTGAAAACTCTTGATACCAATGATTGCTAGTGTCGGATATCCCTCGCTAGCATAGCGAACTCACTATTTACCAGCGCAGCGAACTCACTCTATCAACCCATAACACTGCGCTAGCATGAATGTGTGATTGGCACCTTGTCGATCTAATTTTTGTGAATTACGATTGTAGTCTATTTGTAATACAGATCCGTCAGTCATCATCCAGCGGATGGCATCAGGAGGCATCTCGTGGGTAAGTTTCTCAAAATTCTACAGTACTATAGGCAATACTGGCTGATTACAGCGTTCAATGCCGCTGCTATGGGTATGTTTGAAGTTATTGATCTGTTTGTGCCCTACGCCATTGGCCAAATTCTTAATATTCTCTCACAGCAGCCTCTCGATCAGCCAGTCGAGAGTTTTATCTCTCTTGTAGGTCGATGGTTTCAACACTCCGTTACCCCTAGCTTCTCATTGCTAGTGTTGTTAGCTTTGGTGGGGCTGATTTCAATAGGGCGTGCGCCTATTCAACCCTGGATTGGACCTTGGTTTAACTGGGATACAGCCTTGCGCGCCCGGCGCGATCAGGCTCGTCGGTCATTAGAGAAAATTCTCACACTGCCGCTAGAGTTTTACGATGAAAACAATCCTGGTCGAATTGCTGCGCGGGTGGCAAAGGGATTAGCAAATTACACCTGGACGTACCCCGAAATTGTAGGTCATTTTATTCCAAAAATTGCCCGTGTATTTGGTATTTTTGTTGTCATTGCTTGTTTAGACTGGACCATTGCGCTGGTGGTGCTAGTTTCCTTTGTTGTCATCATTGGCTACAGTCTGGTGCGGCTGAAGGGATTATCCGAGCAGGAAGAGAAGCTAGATAAATACATGGAGAACACCGAGAGTCGTACCTCGGAGATTATCACCAACATTAAAACCGTCAAGGCGTTTGCAACGGAAATGCGGGAGTTAAAGCGTCAGCAGCAGCGTCTAAACCGCGAGTTTAAAGTGGTGGATTATCGAATTCATCTGGGCTATATCAAGCTGGGTACCTGGCAGCGCACTGTTGTGCAAAGCTGTACGTTTGGCGTGTTAGCCCTAACGCTATGGGCCACGGTGCGGGGGAGTATTTCCCTAGGCCATTTTGTGACGATTTTCACCTTGTCTAGCATGGCCTACGCTGAAGTTGATCCAATCTGTAACCTGGCAGAGATGTTTGTGCGGCGATATGGTGCCATGGCGCGGTTTCAGGAGTTTGTTGCTTTACCAGCGGGGACCGATGCTGGTCAGCTGGCTGACAACTTTCCGGAGTATCGCTTTACTGGTAAGGTGCATTTCCATCAGCTTACCTTTGGCTACAGTCCGGATAAACCTGTTCTAAAAGATATTGAGCTGTTAGTTCAGCCCTGTCAGACGGTAGCGCTAGTGGGGCGTTCAGGATCGGGTAAGTCTACGCTGGTTAAGCTGCTGTTCCGTTATTTTGAGCCCAATGACGGTGCTATTTTAATCGATGGCCAGGACCTGCGGCGTTTGGATATCACGGGCTATCGGCGGCGGTTAGCGATTGTGCATCAGGAGGTGGACATTTTTAACGGCACGCTGATGGATAATCTGTTGTATGGCAATCCTACTGCTACGGTAGAGCAGGTGCAGGAAGCCTGTAAGATTGCTCAGGCCCACGACTTTATTCAGCAGATGCCTCGGGGGTATATGACTACGGTGGGTGAACGAGGAGTACGTCTGTCCGGTGGTCAGCGACAGCGGATTGGCATCGCTAGGGCGTTGATTATGGATCCTGATGTGCTGGTGTTTGATGAAGCTACCTCTAGTTTGGACTATGAGTCGGAACGGGCGATTCAGGTGGCGATGCGATCGCTATTTGGTACCCGTACGCTGATCATCATTGCTCACCGGCTGAGCACCGTTCGTGAGGCAGACCAGATTGTGGTGTTGGACCAGGGCTGCATTAGCGAAGTGGGTAGCCACGATGAGCTATTGACCCAGGGTGGTCTTTACCAGCGGTTACACCAGCTCCAGGAAACCGGCGAGTTATTGAGTTAAGACTTTTGGGGTATGACACCATCAGGAATAAGCCATTGGATATGGCGTTTCCCTGTTGCTGAAACGCTCTTTTTCTTATCTTGATTGCTGCCGGAGGTTAGCATATCCAGGTTGGCTCTGAGGAGTCCAGCCTGGAAAAAATCCTTGTTCTCATCAATCCTGGTCAGGAGGCAAATTTCACCAAATGCTTCGGGCGGAATCATCCAAGTTTTTCCGATTGTTGCTTTTGAGTCAAACTCAACATCAGCCACATAAAAGTCGAGCTTGTTGCCTCTATCCAAGCCAAATTCATGCCCCAGATAAGCTTCGACTTTCATCCCAAAAATCGTTTTTTCTGCCTTTTCAGCTTCAGCTAGCCGAGTTCTGCCCATTTTTTCTGCGTCAATCACGTAATCCATGGCTTCGCGAATTACTTTGCTATACCTCAGTTCAAAGTCATCAATTGCGCTGAGTGTGGTGAATAGAGTTTGCAGAGCGTTATCCAAAGGCCTAAATCCACGAAGACAGACGAGAGTGTCTCACAGTTTAACAAGTTTCTTTGATATTTCAGTTTCTTAGGCATGATTAAAGACTGAAGATGTTGTTTCTCTCTCGATACACTCGTACTATAGACATAGACTGCTTTTCATAGTTCTATCTACATCGTTGGAGGCGTCAGTGTCACAAGGATTCACGTCGATTGAAATTTGTGCTGGTGCCGGTGGTATGGCGTTGGGCTTAGAAATTGCTGGGTTTGAGCACCTTGCGGTTTTCGATAATGATAAGTACGCCCATGCCACGCTTGTGTGCAATCGACCAGAATGGAACCCTCAGTTATGTGATGTAAAGTCACTAGATTGTGCTCGTTATCAAAATGTTGATCTCTTTGCAGGTGGAGTACCGTGTCCTCCATTTTCAATTGCTGGCCAACAGAAAGGGGCTAATGATGAACGTGATTTATTTCCCGATGCGTTGCGGTTAATTAAACAGACTCAGCCTAAAGCCGTGATTTTGGAAAATGTACGTGGTTTTTCAGGAGCGAGGTTTGCTGACTACCGCCAAGATCTAATTGGGAAACTAGGACATCTGGGGTTTACGACACAGTGGCAGGTATTGAAAGCTTCTGACTATGGTGTACCGCAATTGCGTCCCAGATTTATCTTGGTTGCGCTTCAGCAAGAATATGTTCCATTTTTTGCATGGCCTGAAGTGGTTTCTAACCCGCCTACTGTCGCTGATGTAATTGTTGACCTGATGGGCGCAGATGGCTGGCCAGGTATCGATAGCTGGATGGAAAAAGCGCAGTCGATTGCTCCAACTTTGGTTGGGGGATCGAAGAAGCATGGTGGAGCTGATCTTGGACCAACCAGGGCGAAAAGGCAATGGGCGGAGTTAGGTGTGGATGGTAAAGGAATTGCTGATGCACCACCTGGGAGTGGAGATCCTGTGGATAAATTACCCCGTCTGACAATTCCTATGGTTTCTAGGTTGCAAGGGTTTCCTAATGATTGGGGCTTTCAGGGAGGAAAAACTGCACAGTATCGTCAAATTGGTAATGCTTTGCCGCCTCTTGTGGCTCAACACGTTGGGATAGCTGTTAAGCGTGCTCTGCAGAAAGTTGAGCTAGAAACACCCACCAATAAACAACTTGAGCTAACAGGAATGAATGTAGCTTAACGTCTAAATCTAAGTCGTTGGTTCAAGTGATGATGCGATCGCTATTTGGTACCCGTACGCTGATCATCATTGCTCACCGGCTGAGCACCGTTCGTGAGGCGGACCAGATTGTGGTGTTGGACCAGGGCCGCATTAGCGAAGTCGGCAGTCACGATGAGCTGTTGACCCAGGGTGGTCTTTACCAGCGACTCCATCAACTCCAGGAAACCGGCGAATTATTGGGGTAGGTTGGGTTAAAACCTCTCCTGTATCTTTCGCACCCTGTAACATTCCCCATGAACCCAACAATCCAACATTTTCGCCATTATGCGATCGCCTTCCCGTGAGATGATCCATTATGGCAAGGAATATTGGAAATGTTGGGTTTCAGGGAGCAAAAATATCGATAATGTGTCAGAGATGTGAATCAACTCAACCGACGGGGTGATCCTTTAATGCTCTTGGTTTTCGTATTCGAACAACCACTCTCGACAACGCGTAATAACAATCTCTTGAATATTGTCACGGTTTGCCCCATCCCAATAAAATTGAACCTCGCTAGCTTGTAAATCGTCAAAGGCCCAATGGAGCAGATAAAAATCGTAAATGTCTTTACGATAATTCGTGTCAATACACAACTCACTGAGAATAGAAAGTCTATCCTGCATATCGTCTGGATTGGCTAAAATTTCTTCCATTAGAACCCGAGCGCAAGTAGAAATTGCATCTTTCCCTGTTGGAATTTTGATGCCTAGTTCTTTCAGTGCCCTAGTAGCATATTCTCGCACTTCGAGAGAATAAAGCGGCGGTGTGAGTCCTGCTAAAATCCTAAGGCTTGGAGAGTCTTCTCCTGCACATAATGCATCCATTGCCCAGTCAACACAGTGTTCTGGATAGCCGCGATCCGACAGACAAAATAGGATGACTTTTCCAGGCAGTGGGTTCATTGTCTAAATCTAAGCTGTAATTTGAAGTGCGATCGCACTCCCATGGTTTTTATTCAGGGGACTTACTGGACTAAATGATTGTCAATCTATCTAAAGGTTAAGCCTGTCGCCAGTTTTGGATCTGTAAGCCAGCTACCCGATCAAATTCCTTTTGGTTAGCGGTCACCATAATCAGGCCATAGTGCAAAGCTGTGGCCGAAATTAGGACATCGTAGGCCCCAATCGGCTGACCTTGTTTTTTCAGGATTGAACGAACTTGGGCAGCTTGTTCGGCTTCTTCTTCGCTAAATTCCAAAATTGATACGGAGTCAAGCAAGCTGGTAATGGCTGGCTCAATTTT
>JBCCJR010000074.1:0-16292 GCA_039045805.1 Cyanobacteria bacterium P01_C01_bin.118 | reverse complement strand
GCCCGCTGCCACAGCGCCTCTAGTTCCTCGATACTGTGCTCCTCAATCGGTTTCTCCGCCGCCTGCTCCAGCAACCCGAACCGCTGCACAAAGCGACGATTAGTGCCCTGTAGTGCGGTCACCGGGTCAATGTCACACCAGCGGGCCACCTGCATCAGGCTAAACAGCACATCGCCAAATTCCGCCGCCTGGTTTTCAGCACTTTCATATTCCAAGGCATGGCGAAATTCCCCCAGCTCTTCCTCCACCTTTTCCCACACACCATCCAGGTTCTCCCACTCAAACCCAGCCTTAGCCGCCTTTTTAGAAATTTTCATAGTGGCCGTCATCGGCGGTAGGGTACGGCCATAGTTGGCCAGCTTAGCCGTAAGGGTACTATCCCGTTTACCCTTTTCAGCCGCCTTGATAGCTTCCCAACTGACATGCACATCTTCCGGGGTGGTCGCCTGCCCATCCCCAAAAACATGGGGATGACGCCGAATCATCTTTTCCGTAATGCCCTGAGCCACATCCCCCAGATCAAAGGCTTCTGTTTCACTAAAAATTTGAGACTGCAACACCACCTGTAGCAGCAAATCCCCCAACTCCTCTGCAATATGCTCTCGATCTCCCTGTTGAATTGCATCCACCACCTCATAGGCTTCTTCTAGCACATAGGGCGTCAGGCTCTCCGGTGTCTGTGCCAAATCCCATGGACAGCCCTCATCAGGGTTGCGTAACTGGGCAACAACATCGATCAAATGCTGCAAAGCTTCCAGGGTCTTCGATTGCAGATTTATAGTCATGGCTATTGTGGGACGGGCAAGACTGATTGGCTCATCTGGAATCTTTTTACCAGATATCCCCAAGTGTTTGTTGTTTGGCCCCAGCTATTTTTTAGACCGTTCTTATAGACTAATAGACCGAAAATAGTACAGAGGAACCATTTACACAATCAGGCTGGAGTTTTTCTTTGGCATCAAGATCCACGGAATGATTTTTTCTTTAAAAAAGATAGTTTTATTAGCCAGTCATCTGTTACTATCTATTTCTGTGCGGAAGCGCAGTACCTGGACGGTTAGCTCAGTTGGTAGAGCGCCTGCCTTACAAGCAGGATGTCACTGGTTCGAGCCCAGTACCGTCCATACGTTTCAGAGATTGTCAAAAAGCGTGAACTACATGTGAACTAGATTTTATGTCTAGTTTACTCAGGCATATAAAATCAATCGTTCTTGTATACGGACGTTTTTGATGCGAAACTTGGGTCGCTACTACAGCTGTTATGGTTGCTGGTGCGTGCGATCGCATTAGAAACTAAAGGTATGTTGATTTGTTGGGTCCCTTTATACGCCAGGAGTATACTCAACGTATAAATATGCCGTTCTAAACGCTGGTTATGCTTACCCAAAAAGTAAGTACCTGGGGTAATTCTTTGAATTTGATTGGGGTGAACCTGCGGGAGCAGAAAGAGTGCATTCCTAATCGTCACTGACACACGTCCTTTGAATCATCCTTAGACTTTAAAAGCCTAGTCCTCAGTCAAAACTATGTCTGCCAAAGACTACCAGCTCCCTGTTAATCAACTACTCGCTTACGGTAGGCCTAACATCGCCTATCCAGACCAATGGATTAACTATGTCGATAAATTGGGACTGACAGTAGAACATATCCCTGAACTCATTCGCCTTGCCTCTGATGAAGAGCTAGATGACGACGACGACGTAGAAATCTATGCCTTTATCCACGCGTATCGTGCTCTTGGCCAACTAAAAGCAGAGTCTGCCATCGAACCACTGATCAAGCTCCTAGGTGATGAGGCCAATGAGTGGTTGCTAGAAGAACTCCCGGAAGTCTTTGCCATGATCGGGCCAACGTGTATTGGCCCATTAGCCGATTATTTAACCAGTCAGGGGCCTGGTACATACTCCAAAACGTCAGCTGCAAGGGGACTACAAGAAATTGCAAAAGCCCATCCCGACTATCGAGATGACTGTGTTCAGCATTTGTCAGACGCCCTTGCTTGCCATAAACAGCAGCCACCAGACCTCAATGGCAGTCTGGTGGCCAAGCTTCTCCGTCTAAAGGCGACAGAGGCTGTAGACGTAATTGAAAAAGCCTACAAAGAAGGCCCCATGGATGAAATGTTCTGTGGCACCTGGGCTAGGGTTCAAATCGAGTTAGGGCTGGCTACAGAATCAGATTTCACTCCTGAAGAACTTCATCACTTCATGCCGGAATGGATGGAAGCTATCCAACATGCTGCTCAGGGTATTCGACAACTGACTCAATCTAAACCGTCAGTTGCGTTGCCGATAAAAATAGCGCATCCTACAGGACTGACCCGGTTTGGGAAGGGTGACCTTGCCTCTTCTGGGCAAGCTAAATCTTCTAAGCCGAAAGCTGGATTTGGCCCATCTAAAAACAAAGGTAAAAAGAGCAAGAAAAAGAAAAAACGCTAAATTTTAGTCCAGATAGGGGTTCGGAAGACTAAAAATGCGTGTTAACTAATGGCCTTATCTTTGTCCCCTCACCAAAACTACCAGCACCGACCTGATAACTTAAATTTGCCTGAGAGGCAGTCCTGATTTCAAGCTTATGATAGGTCTGCCCATTCCTGCCAATGCTCAGACCAGGTTTGCGATAGTTTGGCCAGGGACGTAGAAGAAGACTAAGGGGCTTGCCTTGAGGTAATTAATTTTGGTCTCGGCATAGGCTAATATGAGCTGCTTGGTACTAAATTTAACCGGTTCAATGACTATCCATAGGGGCTAACGTTGCTTCTTTTTCTTTTTCTCTTTAGGACGTTGAGAACCAAACCCGGATTTTGGCTTAGACGACTTAGACTTGCCAGACTCTAGGGAGCCTTTCCCAAATTGGGGTAACTCCAGGTCTTTGGCACTCGCTTGGGCAGACATCCCTAACGCTGCTTGAGCCTGGGCAGCTTCTGTAACGAGATCGGCCATTTTTTGGATAGGTTCCATCCATTCTGGCACCTTATACTGTAATTCCTCAGGCGTAAAATCTGCTGCTGTAGCCAGCCCTAGCTCAATTTGGACTCTGGCCCAGCTGCCACAGACCATTTCATCCATGGGTCCTTCTTTATAGGCCTTTTCGATCACGTCTGCAGCGTCTGTCGCCTCTAGATCAAGTAGCTTGGCCACCAGACTGCCATTGAGTTCCGATGGCTGCTGTTTATGACAAGCAAGCGCGTCGGTCAAAAGCTGAATGCATTCTTCCCGATGGGCAGGATATGACTTAGCAATATTGGTCAGTCCGCTAGCGGCCGTCATCTTACCAAAAACAGAATGTTCGCTATCAACAAGATAGTCTGTGAGGGTTGGAATACAGGTCGGACCAATCATGCTAAAGACCCTGGGCAGGTCTTCCAGATACCAGTCACTCTCCTCCTGGTCTAAAAGGCTAAGCAGGGGTGCGATCGCACTTTCCGCCTTCAGTTGTCCCAGGGTACGGTAAGCATGGATAGAGGCATAGCATTCACCCTCATCTTCCCAGTTCCAATTTTTGTCAGAGGCCATACGAATCAAATCGGGAACATGGTCTTCAGTAAAGCCATAGGCGTCAACATAATCAAACCATTGGTTAGGGCCAATATTTTGGGGTCTGCCGATAGTCAGCAGTTGAGAAACAGGTGGTTGGTAATCGCTTTTCGAATTCATGATAAGCCTACTTGCTTCATCGATTTCCACAGATTACTGCGGCGAATATGTTCAACATTCCATTGTGCCAGTAATTGCTCATACGCCTCCGGTGCTAACTCTTTGAGCGCTGCCATCCATCGTGCATGTTGGGTATAGTCAGATTTGTGGGCGGCCCTAGGGTCGGGCACAAAGTAATGCAAATAGGTTTTCCAGTAAGTCATCACCTTGTCCCAAAGATCGTCAGGGGCGAACTGCTTTAAGTAGGACTGCCGGGAGTCGTCATCCGTTGCGGATAACTCATCAACACGAATCACGACTTCATAGAAAGTAGGATAGGGCAATCGCTTCTTGCCGTGTATGGCTTGTAAATCTTTTGTCAATAACCGCCTGCATAGTTGTTTTGGGCCAACAAGTCTTCAATTACTGGAAGACCATTACTCCACTTTTGGGAGATGGTTGACCGCAGATTATCTAAATAGCGATCAGGGGAAAACGTGTTAATCGCTTCTATGTAAAAAATATGCCAGGGCGAATAGGTGTTCCCTAATGCTGTTTTCCATAAGTGACTTTCTTTTTCTCTTGTCAAGCCTGATAGAAGATTCTGTTGATCGGCAGGAGGTCGTTCACACAAGAACTCCATCAGAGTATTATCATCCAAACCCATCAGCGAAAATATGGATTCTAGCTGTCGAATCCGTTGTGTAAATTGGAAAGCATCCTGTCCTTGTTCCTTCATATCTAACCATTCCCACTGCAATAGACAGTGAGTGACATGACCACCTAACGTAATGCCATCCACAATTTCCATCCATTCAGGGAGGCTGCTTGCAACCTCACCTTCTGCTTCTAACAGGGCAAAAACGAATCCGTTATCAGGAGTAAACCCGTTGTCAAAAGCAACTTGGACAAGTGGCCTCATTGTCTTGGCCATATTATCCAGGTCTTCTGCAAACGTATACTCATCAAAATAGGGAGGCTCCCAGTGAGCTTCCTGTTCAATATATTTACCATCTTCCTCAGTCGCTGCCCAGAGAATATCATTCCATTCTTGCCAGTGCTCAGACCAGGTTTGCGATAGTTTGGCTAGAGACGTAGGAGAAGCCTGAGAGGATTGTCTTGAGGTAGCTGATTGGGGCGGTGTGAGAATCTCTCGGATCGTTTTCTGCGTGTCGGGTGAGAGATCAGAAAGGGTCTTTTCTAATTGTTCCGATAATAAAACATTCAGAAGAGATTCCAGCAGTTGGCCAACTTCCCCCTGAGTCAGTGCCGTCCGCAAACGTTCACCCACACCATTTATCGGCTGATTTGCACCCATTCGATCTACCCTCCCACTTTATTTTGGAAATTGAATTGTTACTCTCACATTCATAGCAACAGGTCATCATGATTGGACACATTATTCGTCATTGCAGATAGACTGCTGAGGTTTCAAAGGCTTCTTCTGGTGTGCCGTAGAAGGTTCCGTTGTTAAATACACTGGGCTGGTATTTTTCATTGCTGTAGGTATAAAACGCCATCACCCATTTTTCCTCATCTCCGTGATAACGCAATCGACAGAGATGGAATGGCACATTTCTTAAATGCTCAATACGTTCTTCCCGAGTGCAGCCAAATAGCTTTTCGTCAAAGGGTTCGGGGACAAATGGCTCCGTATAGGCATCGACATAGCAGAAGTAATTCCGAAAGCGCACATCGATGCGGGTATATTTTCCAGCATAGTGTTTCTCGGCATAGGCTATTATGCGCTGCTTGGCGCTGACTTTTACTCGCTCGGGAATTTTAACCCCGCCCGAATGGGGATCATATACCCAGGGTGCCATGGTTGAACTCGTTATATCGACATATAGCAGCAATGTCTGCTTAGCCTTACTGTATCATTCAGCTATTTGGTGTAGCCATTAGTGTAAATGCATCCATACTAACAATGAAGTATCCCTCACTCAACGAAGCCACTATTCGTAGCCATACGACGGCACAGTCGTTTGAGCGGGGTGAGGCTTCCTATCGTAAAGGAGCTGTAGTTGCTCTAACGCAGCGAGGAAATTCTCTTATTGGACAGGTTGAAGGAAGTGATGTCGAGCCCTATCGAGTGACAATCCAATTTGACGCAGGCGGTCTCACAAGTACTCATTGTACCTGTGCCTATAATTTTCAAGGCTGGTGCAAACACATTGTGGCGACTTTGTTGGCCAGTTGCCATAATCCAAGCCAAATCGAACATCGCCCCAGTCTGAGTGAATTGTTAAAGCCATTGAATCGCACTCAACTGCAAACACTCCTGGAAACTTTATCGACGGAGCACCCCCAGTTAGTCGATACAATTGAGTTACACCTTCGACAGACAGTCTCATCTCAATCGATGGCCTCAAAGCAGACAGCCCGTCGCACCATGGTTGATCCTAAACCCTTTCGCTGCCAGGTACAACAGATTATTTATAACGCAGAGGGGGATTGGAATGATACCCCCGCTCTCAATGAGATCAGTATTCTGGTAGACAAGGCCTGTGATTTTACGAATAAAGGCGATGGTGACAATGCATTGGTGATTTTAGAGGCAATTATCGATGCCTATGGAGAAATCTGGATGAACCTGGATGGCTCTAGTGGCGAAAGTGGAGATTTTTTCTACGAATTGGATGCTGCGTTTGCCGAAGCATTGCTCAGCGCATCTATAATCTCTGTCGACCAGCTCAAGTGGCAGAGTAAGTTAGGCGTTTGGTCAGAGGGAGCCAGCGAATACGGCATTGATGATGCTTTTGCCAGAAGTCAAGCCGCCCTGAATCAAGGTTGGGATAATCCGCTCCTGCAAGCAGTGCTTAAGGGAGAAACGATAGACGGTTCTGAGTTAGAGGAGCCTGATTCTATTGGGGCAATGACCTTAGTCCAGATCCGTCTCAATATCTTGGAACGCCAGAATCGAGATGACGAATATCTAAATCTGGCGAAAGCAACGGGGCATTGGCAGACGTATCTGACCAGATTAATTGACCTGGGGCAACTTGAATTAGCAATGATCCAGGCCAAACAGCATTTAGACTCTAAGATGACGGCTTTAGCAGTAGCCCAGGCTTTGCGGGAACAGGGTGCCCTGGAACAGGCGCTAGAGATTGCAAAGGCAGGATTGACGTTACCAGGCCCAGGTAAAGCCCAGTTGGCCCTTTGGACTAGTGAACTGGCAGAGGGACTTGGGCATCAGAACATGGGTTTACAATCCCGAATCACGGTATTTAAGACTGCCCCGACCCTGGCAGACTATCTTAAAATCCAGGAACTGGCACAAGCATCCGAATGGCACAAGCTTAAGCAGGATTTATTGGATAGCCTGCGCAACCAAACTGTTTTTGCAGATGAAGCGTCGGTGGCGATCTTTCTCCATGAGGGGTTACTAAAAGATGCCATTAACGTTGTCGATCAGCTCAGTTCGTTTCAGGCTGAACTAGTGAAACAAGTAATGAAATCCGCGATGTTGCAACACCCTGATTGGGTGATCTCAAATTCCCGTCGCCGAGCAGAATCAATTATGAATGAGGGTAAGGCAAAATATTATCAGTATGCGGTGAAGTGGCTGATGATGGCTCGTATGACTTATCAGCAAGTTGGGCAACAGCAGGAGTGGCAAAGATATTATGGTGAGTTGCTGCAACAACATGCCCGCAAACGGAAACTTATCAAACTGTTGCAAGCCTTAAAGCAACCCTAAGATGTGAGAGATATTTGAAATTCTTCTACATTTTTTGCATCCTTTTACAGACGCTTAACTGAGTTAGTGGAGCGCTTGCCTTATAAAATTATTAACATTAGGAGGTGGGGTTATTTGAGCCACTTATGCATTGAAAAAGAGATTCTATATTTGCTTCGAGGCTTTCATATTTATGGGTGTACTCAGGACGTTCGCACCAATCATCGACCACTGCTAGAGTTCTTGTTAGGAATGCGGTTCGGCAAGCTCGACGGCGAATTTTCCCACTAGAAGTTTTGAGAATACTGCCAGGTTTAACCAGTACAATCGCATAAGGTTTAACTGTATGATTTGCAATAATATCTCTACGAATGGCGGCAATCACAGCCTTAGTATCTACTCGTTTTAGAGAGCTACGCTCAATTTCTTGTACAATCACTAAACCTTCTGAGTGTGCCTGCTCAATTGCAAATGCCGCACTAAAGCTCAAACGCAATATTGAATGACTCTTTTCAACTGTCGATTCAATATCTTGAGGATAATGATTCTGACCTCGAATAATGATAATATCTTTGATCCGTCCGGTAATAAAAAGTTGTTCATCTAATATGAACCCTAAATCACCGGTTCGGAGAAAGGGGCCATCCCCAGTATCTTGGCGATAGGCCTGAAAGGTTGTTTGCGTTAGTTTTGAGTTACCCCAATAACCTGAAGCAACACTGCTACTCTTTACCCAGATTTCACCTACTTGATTTCCTGAAGAAACCACTTGGGTATCAGGATTGACGATAATTACTTGCTGATTTCGGCTTATGCTGCCACAGCTAACTACAGGCTTAGCTGTGGTATAGGAATTATCTTGTAGATTGACAATATGGTCCTCAAGGGCAGTGCTGTCAACCCAAACGACTTTTGGAGGTGTATGTTTTTCGCTGCCTGTCACCATTAAGGTAGACTCAGCCATCCCGTAGCAAGGATAGAAAGCGGCTGGTCGGAATCCACGGGAAGCAAACTTTTCCGTAAATAAATTAAGCGTATCAAGATGAATAGGTTCAGCGCCAGTAAACGCAACGTCCCAGCAACTCAAATCAAGAGTCTCTAGCTGTGCTTGGGAGACTTTGCGACAACAGAGCTCATAAGCAAAGTTAGGTCCACCACTAGTTGTCGCCCGAAACTCAGAAATCGCTTGCAACCAACGAAAAGGTTTTTGCAAAAAATCCATAGGCGACATAAGCATCACTGGAAACGCACCATATAAGGGTTGTAGAACACCGCCGATAAGTCCCATGTCATGATAGGGCGGTAACCAAATCATCCCTCGACTGTGGGAAGAATGACCAAACTCATGGTAAATCATCTCTGAATTGTGCCAAAGATTTCCATGGCTAATCATGACCCCTTTAGGAGCACCTGTGGACCCCGAAGTATATTGTAAAAGAGCTAGAGAACGCGATGTTATAGCCGGTCTCTGCCAATCATCAACGTTATCAGTAGATAATATGTCTGTAGCTAGCCAACGATCAGGCAAAATGTTTAATTCGTCTTCAACTCGCGGTTGGAGTTTCTTTTTGAGCTCTACGGTCGTCAGCACAATACTAGCTTTGACATTAGTTGCCATTGCGCGAAGTCTGTCCAAGCTCTGATCCCTGCGTGGCGGGTAAGCTGGGACTGCAACCACTCCAGCATAGAGAACTCCAATGAATGCGATAATAAAGTCTAGTCCAGACGGGTATAGGAGCAAAGCACGCTTACCAAAAACATCTAAATGTTGCAAGTGAGAAGCGATCCCCTGCGCTCTCAGGTAAAGCTCAGCAAATGTCAGTTCATCATACTTGTTTTTCACATGCCAAAACGTATAGGCAACTTGGTCTGGACACCGTTCAGCTTGCTCCCTAACTAAATCAAGGATAGTTAACTCTTTACTATTAGCAAGCGTATAATTGCTTCCAATATCCATGGAGATTCTGATTTTAAAAAGAGTTTTCGCTTGGAAAATCCAATCCAGCCATCAAGGGTATGACACACGCTGTGGCGATAATTCGTTTCTCTATTTTCTATTTCCCTCCTTTACCCTACGCCCCGCTTCAATTTGCTCATTGGGATGTAGGATAACTTGTTCACCGGGTTGCAGTCCTGATGCGATCGCAGCAGCAGTCATATTGCGTTGCATAACCTCAACTTGGCGAGGTTGAGCACGATTGCTTTCAATAACAAATACACACCAGCCATTGTCACAACGGTAAAGAGCGCTAACAGGAGCTTGAAGAATATTGTCGTCAGCCCAGGTAACAATACGAGCTTCAATGTGATAGCCATCGCCAAGGATGTTTGTCAATATTTCAGAGCTAGAAGATTTGATTATACTAGTAGAAAAAGTTCCAATAACGTTGACACGCTGTTCTTCAACACCAAGGGCGGAAACCTCTGTGAAAGCAGCAGGTTCGATATGACTAACAACGGCATCAAGGATGATAGGAACACCCCATTTTTCCACGAGAATAGTATCACCAGGACTGATTTTAGTGGCATCAGTGGAGAGAACATCAATGACGAGTTCAAGCTTGGTGGGGTCGCCAAGTTCGATCAAGGTTTCTCCTGCAGAGACAAAACGAGCGCTAGCCTCAGGAAGACGCAGGACACTACCATTAATAGGTGTCGTAATGGTAGTACGACGAGCCTCATCAGTAAGGTTAGCAAGTTCAGCTTCAACACCAGCTATTTGCGCTTGGTAACTATTAATCAGATAATCAGGGTCACGCTGTTGGGCCTGAATTAGAGGAATAGCTTCGCGGACATCATCAACCCTTGCCATTGTGGCCATTAGTTCTTGCTGAGCAACTTCTAGCTGCTGAATTAGCCGTGCTTCTTCCAACTCAGCAGCTTCGCGGTCCTGACGAGAAATAGCTCCCTGAACTTCTAAGTTTTGAAGACGAGTGCGATCTCGACTAGCCTGGTCTAAGGCGGCGCGAACGAGAGTGACTTGAGCAGTCGCAGCTTGTTGATTTGACTCGGCAACGCGGAGCCGAGCTTCAGCCTGGGTAAGTTCTTGGGACTTAGGACGCTGGCTCTCAACACCTACTAACTCAGCTTGAAGCTGCTTCAGACGAGCTTGAATAGCACGAACTTGAGTATCAAAGGACAGGGTATCAATTTGGCCCACAACAGTACCTGATTCGACAGTATCTCCAACTTTTAAATTCATCCGTTGCAGATGACCAGCAACAGGAGCCGTAACAACGTGGCGTTCTTGCACACGGGTTTTGCCCTCAGCATCGATGGTAATCTTAAAAGCTCCCTGGGTTACTTTTTCCACATCGACAGCAATGGGAGCAGGTCGAAAGGCCAGCGCAACTAAAACAGTTATCCCCAACCCAGCGCAAGCATAAGGCCACCAATTGGGCAATCGAGGTAACTGCAGGGAGGAACGCTTGTCAGTTTCCGAATTTGTTGCTTTACCTTTGGGTAGAAAAGGTATCCGAAAGGATGGTTCTTCAAGCTGAGTCATTGTAATATCTCCTTATTCGCGGGTTTTGAGGACAGCAATTAAATTAAGACGGTTGAGCTGGTAGCAAATGAGACTACCTGATATCAGAGCTGCCGTCATAATGACAATAAAAGCAAATGCATAAATCGAAGGCGTAATCACCAACGGAAAGCGAAACAGCTCCCAATCATAAAACTGAGTCATCAGAACTGATAACCTAAATCCCAATATGTAACCAATTGGAATTGCGAACACTAATAGCACCGCTTGTTCGCCCAGTAAAATGAGGGCAATTTCACCACGAGTGAAGCCAATAATTCGCAGTGTTGCAAGTTCTCGCCCTCTCTCTGACAAAGCGATACGAGCAGAGTTATACACCACACAAAACACAATAACCGAAGCAAAAATGACTATCAGTGTAGTAAATCTTGCGACGCTGCTTGTCAAAGTACTATTGAATTGCTCAATAGTGTTTTGTCGCTGGGCTACACTGGCCACTGCAGGCATGCGCTTTAATTGAGTATAAAGCTGTGTCTGTTGTTGAGGATCGACCTTTAAATAAACACCGGAAATGACGGAGCCTTCATTCATTAATCGATTAAGGGCGTATCTGTTCATATAGGCAGATATGCCCACAAGCTCATCAAAGATTCCAGTAACAAGTACTCTACGGTTAAAACGTTTTCCTTCTAGCACTTCTACAGTCAGCTCATCACCAAGCTGGGCTTGCAAAATATCCGCTAACTTAGCAGATAAGAGAATACCCTCAGACGGCAAATTTACAGGGCGCTGATCGCTATCTAGCAGACGACGTAATTCACTAGTGGGTGTAATACCGATAATGCTACTGCGCTTACGCAAATGTTCCAGCCGTAGCTGAACAGGTACAGACCGAAACGGTTCGACACGAAGCACGCCCGGCATATAGCGTAGATCAAACTGAGACTGAGACGACAAAGGATTATTGAAGACCAGAGTAATATCCTCACGCTGGATAGTACGAAACTGAATGTCGATTAATGCATGGATACCATTAGCAAAATACTGATTTACATACAGCATGGCCACTGCAATCGCCAACACCATAACTGATAGCAGCGCCCGCAATGGACTCCGCTCTAAGTTTCGCCAAATGATCCGACTGGGTGCGGAAAACCATCGCTGTAAGCCTAGCTTTTCCACTAGGGTAGGACGATAAGTAGCTGGAGGCTCCGGCCGCATTGCTTGAGCAGGGGGCAAGGATACTGCTTCCCATCCGGCCAAAAATGCTCCTAATGTAGCAGCCCCACTACTAATAAGTAACGCCGTCAGTAATATGATCGGACGGATTTCATAACGTAGCATTGGAAAGTTGAAACTATCAGCAAGGTCACTCATCATCGACTGTCCCAGCTGCTGCCCCAAGATTACCCCCAGGATTACCCCTAGCATTACTACAAATGTCACCAACTTTAGGTAATGAATACCAACTGAAAAATTGCTATAACCAAACGCTTTCATCACAGCAATTTGGTCACGCTGCATGCCTACCAACCGACTGAGCAACCGATTCAAAAGAAATGCTGCAATTCCAAGAAAAATGGCCGGTGCTAGCACTGCAAAGGCCGAAAGTTGACGAATTGAATCAGATACAAATGTGTGCGAAACCTGATTTTCCCGCCCAAAGGCTCCCAATCCGCCATAAATCGCCAATAACTGATCAAGTTGGGCAATAATCTCTGGTTTATTAGCTCCCCTCATCAGGGATAAGCTCGCATCGTTAAAAGAGCCTCGCATATTAAAGGCGTTGCTGAGAGCATTTCGATGCATCCAAAACAAACCAAAACGCTTATTGTCAGGTACCAATTCAGTGCCTCGAGTTTCGTTAACGTACTCTGGCGATAAAGCTATACCTACAATTCGAAGCGTCTGCCAGCGCCCATTAATGACCGCGCTTACAGAATCATCTATACTCAGGCGATTGGCCTCGGCAAATGCCTCACTAGCCAATACTTCATCCTCTTTCTCGGGATAGCGCCCTGAGCGGATAAACAGGTCATTTAGCATAGGTGTTTGTTGTTCGGGAATCGAAATCAATCGTCCCGTCACTGCCTCTGCTAATCCTTCCAATGACAACGTCACATCTTCGACGACCCGCACCTGCACCGTCCTAACTCCCGGAATCGACTCTATTCTGGGAATCAAACTATTCGGTGCCCGATTCAGCTGTACAAATACATCCGCAAACCGATACTGCTCGTAGTAATTCGCTTGGGCCATCTTTAGTGATGAATATGCACTGGACATGGCCACTAAAACAGAAATTCCACAAACCACAATCAATACAATCGCTGCGATCTGCCCCGGCATCCGGCGGAGATCGCGAAGGAGTTTTTTATCTAAAGTCTGCCAGCCTGTTACCACTCCAACTCCCTTGGCGATACCTTCACCGAATTGTGTTTAATCTTGGTAATGCTGCCGCTTCGCATGTGGACGATGCGATCAGCCATGGCAGCAATTCCAGCATTGTGGGTGATAACGGCAGTAGTGGTTCCAAATTCTTGATTAACCCGCTCAAGGGTTTCAAGCACATGCTTACCGGTTTTAACGTCAAGGGCTCCAGTGGGTTCATCACAAAGAAGAACCTCGGGGCGTTTAGCGATCGCCCGTGCGATCGCAACACGTTGCTGTTCACCGCCAGAGAGTTGCGAGGGGAAATGGTCAAGGCGTTTCCCTAACCCAACAAGCTCAAGTGCCTCCTCAGGGCGCATGGGATGACGAGCAATATCAGTCACAAGAGCGATGTTTTCTCGAGCGGTCAGACTAGGAATCAGATTATAAAACTGAAACACAAAGCCAACAGAATAGCGACGGAAGCGAGTAAGCGCTACAGAATCAGCTTGGGTGAGTGTGCGATTACGAAAGTAAACTTGGCCCTCTGATGGCACATCGAGACCACCTAAAATATTCAATAGGGTAGACTTGCCGCTACCAGAAGGTCCTAGCAACACAACAAACTCACCCTCGTAGAGGTCAAAGTCAACCGACTTCAAGGCGTGAACTGCAACATCACCCATCATGTAGGACTTATTGACATTCTCCATGTGGAAAATAGCAGGTGTCGGTGGAGACATAGCTAACAATTGAGTTCAATCGGGTAACGAATTCATGATTCTATTCAAAATACAGAGAAATCAATTATCAGAACCTAAACGGCCTGCCGCATCGTTCAAGCAGCAGAGAAAAAAATAACATTCTGCCTTCAACTACAACAATTGAGCCTCAGCCCAACCATGGGCCTCATCCAAAGATCCAAAGACTTTTCCAGGGCAACCGTACATTTTTCGAGTACCGATTGCCACTAATGGCTTCCAAAGGGCAATAAGTCTTTTCGAGTAAGGCACCATGGCTATTCCAGCACAGTATTGTGCAATTGCCAATTTGTGTGTCTTCGCCCAAGCAATATTTTGCTTACCCATTTGCTTTGCCTCGGGCGATTTTTCATCTGAGGACTTTGCTACATTACTATCATCCTGCTGAATCACTAGAACAAATCGCTCTTGTTCTGCAAGCCATACCTCAAAACGACCATGAAAGAAGGTCATCTCGTCTAGGGTGCCTGTTCCCTGATACTGAACAGATACTAGAGGCCAACGACTGTCATTGATGGTCACCATAAGGAGCTTGATTTATCAAATAAATTAAAGTTGAAACAGACAAATCATTTAGACTTCTTAAATGACTGTCCCCACCACAATCGATGAATTCAAACCACCAAAACCAAACGAGTTGGAGAGTGCAATGTCGATGGCATGCTCTCGCGCTTGGTGAGGAACAAAATCTAAATCAAGCTCTGGATCAGGATCTTCGAGGTTGATCGTAGGATGAACAAGGCTATGTTTCATCTGGAGAATAGTAGTAATCATTTCAACCATGGAAGATGCTGTCAAACAATGTCCTAAGATCGATTTTGTTGAATTAATCGGAATCTGATAAGCATGAGAATCAAAAACCTTCTTAATGGCTGCAACTTCGCTAGCATCCCCTAATGGTGTTGAAGTAGCATGGGCATTGATATAGTCAACTTGCTCAGGTTCAACCCGAGCATCTTGCAGAGCACAAGATATGGCACGTGATTGACCATCCACACCGGGCTTTGTCAGTCGTGATGCGTTGGAGGTGGATGAAGCTCCAAGCAGCTCAGCATGAATGCATGCGCCACGCTCTCGAGCACTTGCCAAACTTTCAAGTACAACAACGCCTGCACCTTCGCTAGGAACAAAACCCTCGCGCCGCTTGTCAAACGGCCGACTAGCACGGGTTGGCTCATCATTAAATGAACGAAATGAAATAGCGTTGATAAGGGTCCATCCCTGAAGCCAAATGGGACTTAACTCCATCGCTGCTGCCGATACCATAACAGCATCAGCACGTCCCGAACGAATTAAATCAAGACCGGATAACAGCGCCAGATTACCGCTCGCACAAGCACCGCCCACTGTAAAGTTTGGTCCCTTCAAGTTCAAAATTTCTGAACTTGTCGCCAAGACATCCGTGTCCATAGCAACCACCCCATACAAAGGATCAATAAACTCCGGTTCTTCATCAAACTCTAGATCGTTCTCAAAGATGTAGGAATTACTTAAATTACATCCCCCTAAAACATGACCCAATCGCTCAGGAATAAGATTGGAATTATTATGCAGGTCAGACTCAAAGAAGGCTTGCATGGCAGCCGTAGCCACAAGACAACCTGATAATGAGGACGAACGCAACAGTTTATGCGAGTTCTCAACCCATGCCGATGGGTAGTTTGTTCCAACACGTTTAATGTGTGACTCAAAGTTAAAGTCACTCATATCACCCCCAAACTTCGAGTAAAGTCTGGAATCTTTATCTTTCCAAGGAATTATACCCGAGCGGCCTGCAACAATGGCATCAAAGTATTCAGGATACGTCTCGCCAACAGTAGTGACAAGCCCCATGCCCGTAACCACAATTCGATGCTGATCGCTCCTTTGTTGGTTGATATCCTTCAGTGGTGACTGGCTATCTTTTTTCATTTGGCTGCTGCCTTTTCAAATAAATCGAGCAGCCCTTTAATATCACTTACTTGAGAAAGTTCGGTTCGAGGAACCTTTATTTTTAACTGCTTCTGTGTACGAGATATGACTTCAACAACCTCTAAAGAATCAGCACCAAAATCATTGACCATACTGTTTTCTTCTTGAATCTCTTGATCTTCAATTCCATCAATAATTTTCTCCATATTTGACTTTAGGGCAGTAAAAATATCATTCCGGCTCATCAGAGATCTCCTTGATCTTCAAAACGGTTAACTACGAACTGATCTTATTGATAAAATCGCCAACTAGATAACAAGAATAACAATAAGAGCAAAAATAATTTCCCAAAAATTAAAATTTAACTATATTAACTTTTAGCTAGCTATCACAGATAGCTTATATCTCACGAAAATACAACTCGGCAACATAAATCATTAAACATCACT
>JBCCJR010000073.1:0-16400 GCA_039045805.1 Cyanobacteria bacterium P01_C01_bin.118 | reverse complement strand
CCGCTTTATCGCGTTTTATTTGGCCTGTGGCGCATTGGCTGGGTTATCCCAGTGGATTTTTTCACCGGGGTCTACGATACCTACATTGGGGGCTAGTGGTGCGATCGCAGGGGTTATGGGGGCATACATCATTCGCTTTCCCAAGGCCCAGATCCTCACTCTGCTGCCCTTGGGCATCATTTTTACCACCATTCGGATTCCGGCTGTCTTTTTTCTCGGGTTTTGGTTTGTGATGCAGGCCTTTAGCAGCATTGCCAGTCTGGGGGCCAATGCCGATATGGGCACAGGTGGGGTGGCCTATTGGGCCCACGCAGGGGGCTTTATTTTTGGGATTGTTTTGGGACCCTTGCTAGGACTATTCCCCAGGGGCAAGCGGCCTTTTTAGGATATCAATTCAAGCTGAGAAATCTAAGGGAATTCGGAATTCGGAATTCGGAGTGCGGAATTCCGAAGGGCTGATGGGGCCTCAATACTGTAATCGGGACCTACAATTTTACAATTCAGGTAAACCAAAATTGGGCAGTTCCAATGCATCCTCTGACTTCTCAGGTGGATCGCTGATCTCAGCAGGTGCAGTCTCAGCAGGCGTTGCTGTTGGTGAACCTACCCGAAAGGGATAGGTCACTCCCAATTCGTCAGGTTGGCTCATGCCAGTGTAGGTTGTTGTCACCCCTTGCACTAGGATCGTCAGGGTGTAGGGGACCTGCAGTGTTTTATAGGCCGCCGTTGCCGCAGCTGCATCAGAGTTGGCCAGCTCTTCTAAACTACAGGGAATAGCCAGAGTGACATAGGCCAAATACTCTCCATCGGGGGCTTCTCCTGTCGGCCAAAAGATGTTTTCCACTGGGGTAAAGCTTTGAGTTTGACAAAACCCGTTGGCATCCACATCTAACTGTCCCCCAGACGGGGCAGTGGGAGACCCAAAATCGATAATGCTACCCGCTGGATCCACCACGATCAGGTCTAAATCATCGTTCGTGTCCCACCGCAGCGTGACTTGAATATCGCCAGTTTGTAAAACAGGTTCGGCGCTCAGGTCGTCCTCGAAAACAGGACACAAAATGCCCAGGTCGTAAATTTCACCATTGTCATCTTCGATGTAACAACCGCTATGGGCATTGTTGGCCTGGGCTTTGGGTGCTATGCTACCCGACCCAACCATCAGCAGGGAGACCATGCTCAAAACCGCAGTACCGTGGGAAATATGTTTCATAACGTACGCACTGTTAACTTTTTTTGAGCAGATCGTAAACAATGTTTTTTCAAGAACCCATGCTTTACGCAAGGTAGAGTATCCCAATTTTCAAATGTACGCTAGACAGAAACTCAAAAGATGTGTTATCCATGAGCACATTCATCCATTGTGCTCCGGTTCCCTATGGGCTCTTCTATTCTTGCGATCCTCTCATTGATAGTCATTGGTTACTCTGTTGGTTCTGTCAGGGTTGTCAAGGAAGGTAATGCAGCCTTGATTGAGCGATTAGGCCGTTACCGTGCCACCCTTGATCCAGGGGTTAATTTTATTGTGCCCTTATTAGATGCCCTAGTGGTTGAGGACACTTTGCGGGAGCAAATCTTAGACATTAAACCCAGGAGCGCAACCACTAAAGACAATGTCAGTATTGAGGTAGACGCCATTATTTACTGGCGTATTTTGGACCTGGAAAAGACCTATTACGCCATTGAAGATGTGGACACCGCGATTCAAGAATTGGTGGTAACAACACTAAGATCTGAAGTCGGTAAGATGAACCTACAGGAGACGTTTGCGTCACGGGATGCCATCAACAAAGCACTGTTGGATGTGTTAGATGAAGCTACTGAACCTTGGGGCGTCAAGGTAAACCGCGTGGAAGTTCAGGAGATTAAGATGCCTGAGGAAGTGGAAGAATCCATGCGTATGGAGCAGGCGGCTGAAATTTCTAAGCGAGCGGCTATTACTGAAGCTGAAGGTAAAAAACAGGCAGCTATCCTTGAAGCTGAGGGAAATGTTCAGTCGATGCGGTTGATTGCCCAAGCGTTTGATGGTCAGCTGAGTCAGGGAGACATTATGAAGTTTTTAATCGCTCAGCGCTATGTGGATGCTAACCAGAAGCTAGGGGAAAGTGATAATTCTAAAGTCGTCTTTATGGATCCTCGGGCGCTTACAGAAGGTCTGGTGGATCTGATTAATGAAAATCCAGATGCTAATAATTAATAATTAGGGGCAATAAAGGTGAGTGCACCCATTCATCAGCGAGCCTTGCGAGCGCACTCACCACTCACTACGATATAGTTCCGGCAAATTTACCTGGGCTATGTTTTCATTAACCTAAATTATGGTTGCCACACTGGATGGTTCCAACGCATCACGTCAGTCTCCTCTTTTGGGGCTGAATCAGGCTGAGCTGACGGCTTGGGTGCAGACCCAGGGACAGCCTGCCTATCGAGGAAAACAGCTGCATCAGTGGTTGTATAGCAAAGGGGTGCGATCGCTAGCCGACATTACTGTCTTTCCTAAGACTTGGCGTCAGGAAATGGAGCAAGTGTCCATTGGTCGCTCGGATATTCACTATCGCTCTGTTGCTGCTGACCAAACCGTTAAGTTTCTGTTGCGGTTAGACGATGGCCACATTATCGAAACCGTGGGAATGCCCACCGATAAACGATTGACAGTGTGTGTGTCTGCCCAGGTGGGATGTCCCATGGCCTGTGATTTCTGCGCTACAGGTAAAGGGGGATTTATCCGTAACCTGGCTACCCATGAGATTGTTGATCAGGTGCTTACGGTACAAGAAGCCTTTGAACAACGGGTGAGCAATATTGTCTTTATGGGGATGGGCGAACCCCTGATCAACGTCGCCAATGTGGTTGCAGCTGTACATTGTCTAAATCAAGATGTTGGTATTGGACAGCGGAGTATCACCATCTCCACTGTAGGTATACCAGGGCAGATCAGACGCCTGGCCCAGCACAATTTACAGGTGACCCTAGCGGTGAGTCTCCACGCCTCTAATCAACCATTGAGGACTCAGCTAATACCAAGTGCGCAACAATATCCTTTAGTTGAGCTATTAAATGAATGTCGTGATTATGTTGCCATCACCGGGCGACGGGTGACATTTGAATACATTTTGTTAGCGGGACTAAATGACTCTGTTGACCATGCGGTTGAACTAGCTCAGCTGCTCAGAGGGTTTCAAAGTCATGTCAATTTAATTCCCTATAACCCGATTGAGGAAGTAGATTATAAGCGTCCTTCCCGCAAACGGGTTAATCAATTTACCGATACTCTCAAGGCCGCAGGTATTGCCGTCAGTGTGCGTTACTCACGAGGTTTGGAAAAGGATGCGGCCTGTGGTCAGTTACGAGCATCCAAAGTAGGGACAGGGACATAAACGCGGCTGCGGGCACCGATTGCTTTCTTTAGGGCACAGCTAACGGTGCTGATGGTAATAGAGTCAATGGAAAATCAATGGTCAGTGGAAAATCAAGGCTTAAAAAAATCACAACTTTTTGGTTGCTTACAGGCATCTGTAACCTGAATTAGTCAGCAAAAATTAACTAGCCGCCACCGCAGTTATACCGGGTGCATAGGCTTCTATAACTTTGCCGGTTTTTTGACAAACGATCATTAAATAATCACAGCTAGAACATTGAGTTCGTGTCAGCTTTTGCTGACCTAAATAATGGCGTTCAGCAGAACGACCACAATTTGGGCAATGAATAGTTTGAATCACAGTTTTCATAAGAGTTTTTTAAGAGGAGTCTCAGGCCCTAATTATGACAACTTCTCGCTGACCCGACAATGTGTCGAAAGTTACAAGAACAACGGGGATCGCCCTTTATATAGGCGATCCCCGTTGTTGCTAAAGCCCTTTTCTAGTCTATTTTTTAGCCACTGGTCACCGTAAAAAGACTAGAAAACTCATCTAGAATTTAAAAAATAAAAGTTATTATTCTTGTGAAGAATGTGTTGGGTAATAGCAAGAATGGAAGCTTTAATCTAAAGGTTTATTTTAGGTTTAAAGCATTTTTTGATACTGCTTCAGTATTTTTCTGTAGATTCCAGGAAATATATTGAAAACATCATCTCAGAAAATGAATTTTTGTTTAACCAATATTGTTTGTTTATATCGGTAAAAGTAGCTACCTGAGGCTAAAAGGTTATACTCAGCTGTCGTTTCCTGGCAAAAGACTGCCACTGATACGTTTAATCACCCGATTGGCGAGATCGGCGTAGTGGATTTCACCGGCTAGTAATTGACCCAGGCGTTTAGTTGCGGTGGGACGTTTAATCCCGACTCGATAGCCAATTTTTTGCATACGGAAAAATATGCTGGCGATGCGTTGGCTCCACTGGATATCATTGCCCCATTCGTTGTGAATGGTCTGGCTGTAGTGAGCTAAGGCTTGGGCCTCTCCGTCTAAGGCTCTGTCGATGGCTTTGGCAGCCTCAAGGCCACTAAAAATAGCTGGGCGAATCCCTTCTGCCGTCATTGGGTCCACCAGCGCTGCGGCTTCACCCACCAGGACAGCTTGTTGGGTATGGAGTGGGGTATTGCCGTTCCATAGTTTCAATCCGTGGGAGTACAGCTGTCCGGCTTCAAAACTACTGCCCAATGACTTGGCATAGGTGGCGAGACATTGCTCGGGCTCTTTTAGTTTGGTGCCCAAAAATCGGGTGATGCCCAGGGAGTGACGCTGATGTTTTGGAAAATTCCAAATACAGCCTTGTTTGACCAGACCAAATTCAAAGGCCATGGTGGGCTCTGCTAAAGGAGTGGGTAAATCAATTTCTAAAACATAGCTCTGGCGAACTTTTTCGGCCTTAAAGCCGAGCCACTTAGCCATGGGGCCATCGGCACCGTCAGCGGCTACGAGATACTTGCCTGTTTGGTCTCCCTGAGGGGTTTGTACCGTCCAAACATTGTCTTGCAGACTAATGCCTAGAACCGGGGTGCTGTCCTGTAGTGTGACCCCTTGCTTTTGGGCCTGTTCTACCAAGTAATGGTCAAATCGGTCGCGACGGACGATCCACATGGGTTCTTCTGTTTCTAGCTCAGCCTCAATCGGATCTTCTAGCTGCCAGGTGTAGCGAATACGGCGGAGCTTTTGGTCGATGACAGGGGTGAGGTCAAAATCTAACCAGTGGGCGACGCTGGGTGAGATCGCACCGGTACAGGGCTTATAGCGGGGCAGAGCTTGCTTTTCTAGCAGCAATACTGAGCGACCCCGCTGAGCTAGTTGATGTGCAGTTGTACTCCCCGCAGGACCAGCACCCACAACAATACAGTCAAACATTATGCACTCCTGATGTCACCCACATCTGACGGTTGCTGCAAGGCAGTAGGTCTGACGGCCAGGCAATAGGCAGTGGGATCTGACGTCAGACTTGTTCTCTAGCAAAGAATATTTCTAATTTCACTACCCTGTTGCCTAGCTCGCCCCGCGAGCAAACTGCCCACTGCCCAGCGAGTTCAGCGAGCGCACTCCCCCGGCGAGTCCAGCGAGCCTAAACCTTCATAATTTCCTTCTCTTTATCATCCAAGGCCTTATCAATATTTTGAATATATTGCTTGGTCAGCTTTTCGACCTCATCCTGTAGGTCAAGGGCCTCGTCTTTGGAGAGATCGCCACTCTTCTCCTGCTTCTTAGCAAAGTCCATTCCCTCTCGGCGGATATTGCGAATAGCTACCCGTCCTTCTTCGGCGTATTTACCAGCTTGTTTAACAAACTCCTTACGCCGCTCTGTGGTCAGCGGGGGAATATTTAACCGAATGACTGAACCATCATTGTTGGGCACTAAGCCAACATCCGATAGGGAAATTTCCTTCTCGATTTGGCTGAGGGTACCAGCGTCATAGGGCTGAATCATCAGCGTGCTGGGATCGGGGGTACTGATATTAGCCATGGACTTGAGCGGTGTGGGGCTACCGTAATAGTCAATGGAAATACGGTCCAGTAGGGATGCGTTGGCGCGCCCGGTACGGATTGTGTTGAAAGACCGTTGAGTGGCTTCAACGGCTTTCATCATGCCCATTTCTACGTCGTCGATACTAGCTAACTTCACAAGATTCTCCCACAATCGTGCCAATCGGTTCTCCCGTCATGGCCCGTTGAATATTTCCAGCAACGGCTAAGTTAAACACCATGATCGGGATGTTGTTATCTTTGCACAGCGCAATGGCTGTGCCATCCATTACTTTCAGATCTTTGGCCAGAACATGGCTGTAGGTCAAGCTTGTGTAGCGTTTTGCATCGGGATTGGTTTTTGGATCCGAGTCATAGACGCCATCTACCTTGGTGGCTTTTAGTAGGACTTCGGCACTGATTTCAGCTGCTCGCAGAGCCGCCGTTGTATCGGTGGTAAAGAATGGATTACCTGAACCTGCACCAAAAATAACGACTCGCTTTTTCTCCAGGTGACGAATGGCCCGGCGGCGGATATAGGGTTCGGCCATTTCTTGCATAGAAATCGCGGTTTGAACCCGAGTAGGTACGTTAATCCGTTCGAGGGCATCCTGTAACGTCATGGCGTTCATGACGGTGGCCAACATACCGATATAATCCGCTGTGGCGCGATCCATGCCGGATGCAGCCCCTTTAACTCCACGAAAGATGTTACCGCCGCCCACAACAACAGCAATTTCGATGCCTTGTTCGGCGGTGAGGGCGATTTCTTTAGCGATCGCATCTACGATCTTGGCATCGATTCCATAGGCGAGTTCACCCATTAGGGCTTCGCCGCTTAGCTTTAATAATACTCGCTTGTAGGTATTCCCCATGCGATGGCTCGTGACTGAATTTCCCCATCAAGATAGCAGTCTGAGGGTGTTTGGGGAACCGCATTTCAAAAGGACATGATGTACGCTTTACAATCGCTTTAGATTGTTATTTAGAAACCCATGGGCCCATTAGAGGTTGGTATCGCGATGTATGGCTGGCAAATAAGCATGGTGCTGGCATGGTTAATATTAATCGGGATTGCCTCAGAATGGGCAAGACGGGTGGGTTATAGCTCAGAAATTAGCCGAAAAATCGTCCATATCGGGGCAGGTCACGTAATTTTACTGGCCTGGTGGCTGATGCTGCCGGCCTGGATGGGGGTGACTGCCGCTGTGTTTTTTGCTGGGGTGGCGCTGGTGTCCTATCGCTTGCCGATTTTACCGGGGATCAACAGTGTGGGGCGTCGGAGCTGGGGCACTTTTTTTTATGCCGTTAGCATCGGTGTACTGATGGGGTGGTGCTGGCCCCAGGGATATCCATACTTTGGTGTGATTGGTATTTTAATCATGTGCTGGGGGGATGGTTTGGCCGCCTTAGTGGGACAGCGCTGGGGGCGTCATGGTTATGAGGTCTGGGGGGAACAAAAAAGCTGGGAAGGGAGTTTGACCATGGCGATGGCCAGTGCCCTTGTGGTGCTGGTGGTATTGGTCTTTGTACAGGGGATGAGCGGGGCGTTGGTGCTCACGGCCATAGGTGTTGCGATCGCAGCAACCATCCTCGAAGCAGTGTCCAAGTATGGGATTGATAACTTGACCGTTCCCATCGGGGCCACCACCATGACCATTGCACTAACGCAGCTACTAAGCTAATCCTGTAATTAATTTGGACCCGAGACCATTGAGGTAGCCCCACAACCCCAGAGGAAAAGCCATAAAACGCTTACCTGCCCCCTGGAGCCATGCCACAAATAGACCTACTGTGAAACACGCACCGTACGCTATAAATAAATGCGTTAAGCAACGACTGTAAGCTAGAACTGATGCTAGAGTTTAGACAGAAATTTTTTACGGTTTAAACGCCCTTTTCTCAGTCGTTGAATAGTCTGTCTTGGTATATTTTTTACGTATGGTTTAATAGCCAGGTAGGTTGAATTGCTAAGTGTGCATCTGGGGACCATTTTCCCGGTTAAGCTTTGAATTTTTACTGCTGTCCAGCCGAACGGTACTGATTAATTGTGTTTATGTTTAAGCGGAAGCCAGCGACGAGTTTTACATACCTCAGCCGTACATGTGAGCTAGAGGGCAATGTTCATGCCGAAGGAAAGTTAGTAGTTGATGGCATTGTTCACGGTATTGTGGATATTCAAGGTGATTTAGAAATTTCCCAAACTGGCTTGGTAGAAGGCCAGGAAGTGCGGGCTCAAAACATTTCTGTGCAGGGAGTGTTAAAGGCTCGGGTATTTGCCGAAGAGAAACTTACGCTGAGCAATACTGCCCGTTTAGAGGGGGATGTCGTTGCAGGGGCTTTAGAAATTGAACCTGGTGCCTATTACACCGGCTATATAGAGACCCGTGAGTCTAAAACCCTCCCTCCTTCCCGAGACTTGCCAGAACTTTACGGTACTACAGAAGCCACGGAGAGTCGGACCTCCGCCTAACCTATCAATGGCTTAACAGCTGCCAGCATAGATGCCCAATCCGATGAGTTTAGGATTGGGCATCTACTTCTAGAGGCATGGGTAAAGGTTTACCAGGCATAATCCTATTGGACTATGCGTTTCACCTCTTGGTGCAGAATCTGTAGCTGTCTCAAGCTGCTGGAGGCTGTTTGGAGGTTGCCGATTTTAGCTAGTTTTTCTAGCTGGGCTGCTGTTCTAGATATGCCGATAGCACCCACGTTAGCGCTGGCACCCTTGATGTAATGGGCAAGGGATTGGACCGCAGCTGGATTCTCACTATTGATGGCACTTTCTAACTGATTGAGACTATTTTCAGTGTCGCTAGCAAATAGCTGCAGGAGTTCTTTCTCGAAGGCTTTATCTCCACCTGCAAGCTGTTCTAGTTGTTCCCGGTCAAAGGTTCTAGCCATGGTTCATTGTTATGGAGTGGTAAATCAGTCGTTGTCTTTAGGTTTTAGCTGTCTTTGATAAACCAGCTGAGTAAAACTGCACCTAAGCTAAGCCAAAACCACAGGGGAGCAGACAGTGTAGACAGAAAATGGGGCAGACCATCAATCACACTGCATAACCATAGACTCAGCATCAATATTAATAAAGCCGCCAGGGATGCCATAGCCGGTGAGAAATATGTTTACCTCAGACTTAAGTTTATAAAATCCTATGGAACTGTTGTGATTTTCTGTTTTTACGGGGCTTTCTGTTACATTCTTTGCATCTTCGTTAAACCTGCAATTACGAGTTTTAACTAGATTTTTGAACTGATGTTATCAACGGAGCTTAGCAGTGACGGCAATCCATAGAAACCCTGAATGGTTTTACTATTTTGCCTATGGTTCGTGTATGTGCCCAGTAGACCTAAGGCGATCTTTACAGGAAAAAACCCATGCCTATGTGGTTGGACCTGCCTGTTTAAAGGGATATCAGTTGGGTTTTTTTCGCTATTCTCGTCGTCGTCAGTGTGGTGTTCTAGATGTTGTTCCATCCTCTAGTTCCATCGTGCATGGGGTGCTTTATTCGCTGCCTTGGCGATTGAGTTCCCTACTTGATCGCCGCGAAGAAGGCTATACCCATCACCCTGTGACTGTTCAGTGTCAGGGTAAAAGCTATCCCCATACCCGCACTTATATTGTGGTCGATAAGCTTGGACATGAATATGCTCCCAGTGATTGGTACTTTGATGTGGTGATGCGTGGAGCACTGACATGCGGTTTGCCTGAGTCTTACTGCTGGAAGATTTTTGATCATATGCACAGACTGCAGCTGCGGGAGCAACTGGCTGCTTAGACGCTACTATTAGACATGCTGCGAAGAAGTCGTGCATGTCTGCGATCAATTTACCAACATGGATTACGGTTTCAAGATTGGCGGCAATTCCGTTAGTGTTTTGGCTGTTGGCTAATCCTTCGGTTAATCATCGCTGGTGGGCGGTGGCCATATTTTTAGTGGCGGCTTGTACTGACTGGCTTGATGGTTACTTGGCCCGTCGGTTAAATCAAGTAACGGATTTGGGTAAATTTTTGGACCCGCTGGTGGATAAGCTATTGGTGCTGGCCCCCTTAATGGTGCTGGTGCAGATGGGGACGATACCTGCCTGGGGCGTCTTTTTGGTTTTGGCTCGGGAGCTGACTGTTGCCGGGTGGCGGGTGGGCCAGGCAACGGTGGTGGGAGCTAATATGTGGGGTAAGGTCAAAACGGTGGTGCAAATTGCTGCGATCGCACTCCTGCTCTCACCTCTATCCCAGAGCTACCCTATCATTTCACTAGGACTATTTTGGTTCGCGGTCCTACTCACCTGGTGGTCTGGACTCCTATATTTAACAGCCCAAAAAGGGAGAGCCTGAACATCCACATTTAATCGTAACCATGAATCCTGAACCCAACAAAAAATCAGACGATACCGATGCAGCGATCGATGCAGCCAATAATTCGGCTGATATAGAAGCCTGGCATGTGGTCCAACAACCAGAGGGGAACTGCGAAATCTGTAACCAGTCCGAACTTTCCCAAGTCAGTGAACCCCCCCCCAATTGGGGCCCTTTTACTAGCCGCACTAAAGCCATCGCTAAACGCGTTGGCCTAATTCGTTCGGGTAAGTGTTTACCTAAATAAGGACGCAGAGCAGCTTTACCTGTTGCCGACCCCTTGTTTTAGTTTACCGAAGCCACACCTGCCGTACTAGCCGCTTCTCGCTGACCCCGGATCACATCGTTTAGAACCTCAATAGCTTTTGCATATTGAGGATCCTCCAAGGTGCCAATGCGTTCGCGATCCTCACTGAGGTATTCCCGCTCTTCATCCGTCAGCTCTACCGTAAAGTCTGGCTCAATTCCCAGAGAATTGATATCCCGACCGCTGGGGGTAATGTACTTGGCAATGGTAACTGCCACCCCTGAACCATCGCCCAGACTCTGCACGGACTGAACAAGCCCTTTTCCAAAAGTGGTGGTGCCCACCAGAATCGCCCGCTTATTATCTTGTAAAGCCCCAGACAGAATTTCGCTGGCGCTGGCCGAGCCACCATCCACCAGAACAACCAATGGCTTGTCGGTTAGGGCACGATCTCCAGCTACATTTTCATCCACTGTCCCTTCACGATTCACCGTTGAAACGATGGTGCCATCGCTGAGCCACATCCGGGAAATATCAATACTGGAATACAGCAGACCACCAGGATTGGAACGTAAGTCGAGGATATAGCCAGTGACATCACGCATTTCCAGCTCTTGAATAGCTTCACGCATTTCCACTGAAGCATTGGCACTAAATTGAGTCAAACGAATGTAACCCACCCCGCCTTCTGCTTCGGGGTGATAGGCATAGCGCACAGGGTGAATCTCAATATTGGCCCGTACCAAGTCAAAATTGATTTCTTCATCCTCCCGGAGGATAGTTAGCGTTACTTCAGAATTAACAGGACCGCGGATCAAATTAACCGCATCGCTCAGGTCCATGCCTTCGGTGGTTTGATCATCAATTCCCACAATAATGTCGCCGGGCCGGATACCGGCCTGAAATGCAGGCGTATCCTCAATGGGGGAGACCACAACGATTTCTTCCGTTTCTTCGTCCTGGGAAATCTGAATACCTACACCGGTCAATTTGCCGGACGTATCGATCTGCATGTTGCGAAACTCTTGGGGATCCATGAAGCGAGTGTAGGGATCATCAAGGGTATCCAACATCTCCCGAATCGCTTCATAGGCAGTGCTGCTATCGGTATATTCACGATTCAGGTAATCACTGCGCACGGCCTGCCAGTCCTGATCGTTGAATGTTTCATCAACATATTCGTGCTCGATGACTTGCCAAACTTCATCAATCACCTCTTTGGGGCTCTCTCTGAAGAATGCCTGACTCTGAGACCAGTGAATGCTTGTTCCTGCAACAACAACAGCCATACTTGCAAACGCTGCTGCACCCAAAATCAGGCCATGCTTTTTGGTTGCCATAAAAAGAGATCCAAAGAAAGTAGGACGATACGAACTTTAGTCAAACAGTACACTTAGCAAGGCTGATGCTCTGCAAAGGCCACGCCTGATTATAGGCTTGGCCCACTGATGTAGGAGTCGTATAAATAATTAGTTATTCAATGAAGCTTAGCAACTCTTCAGGAAAATCAGCCAATAAATTTTGAAAAACAGTCGCTAAGTCTGAGGTTAGTAGATGCAATTAGGGATGCCATCAATGAGTAACTGACTAAACCAACTTAACAAACTTGAATGAGCTAACTATGAAGGTTGGCTTAGACAGTACTGAAAACCTATCTAGAACCGTAGCTAGTCTAAACACCACAGTAGTTCTAGATGGCACAATAAATCGCTTCTTTTTATTAAGAGGTCTTAATTATTCTGGATCTATCCAGCGGCCATCACTCTTAATCAAATTAATCAACTCTTCAACACCTTTATCTTCGGGGACTCGTTTGATTTCCTCACGGCCTCTGTAAAGGGCAATGCGGCCTGGGCCTTTACCCACATATCCGTAGTCAGCATCAGCCATTTCACCTGGCCCATTTACAATACAGCCCATAACGGCAATATCTAACCCTGTGAGATGATCCGTGGCTGCTCTCACTTTATGCAGTACTTCTTCTAGGTTGAACAAAGTACGACCACAGGAGGGACAAGCCACGTACTCCACCATGGTTTTTCGGAGTCCCAGGGCCTGCAAAATGCTATAGCAAACGGGAATTTCCTTTTCCGGTGACTCCGTTAACGAAACGCGAATAGTATCGCCAATGCCATCTGCTAATAGAGTGCCAATGCCAGC
This sequence comes from Cyanobacteria bacterium P01_C01_bin.118, assembly GCA_039045805.1. GTDB lineage: Bacteria > Cyanobacteriota > Cyanobacteriia > Phormidesmidales > Phormidesmidaceae > Leptothoe. Next base: position 3,745 of record JBCCJR010000073.1, on the reverse strand, counting down.
GGTGGATTTGATCCGACCATAGTCACCATCCCCGGCTTCGGTTACTCCTAGATGTAGGGGATAGGCCATACCTAGCTGATCCATACGTTTGGCCATCAGACGATAGGCTGCCAGCATTACAGGAACCCGCGATGCCTTCATGGAAATCACTAAATTATAGAAATCCAGGGATTCACAGATGCGAATAAACTCTAGGGCCGATGCCACCATGCCTTCTGGGGTATCTCCGTAGGTAAACAGCATGCGCTCAGCCAGGGAGCCATGGTTAACCCCGATACGCATAGCCTTATTTTGATCTCGCAGAGAAATGACTAGGGGCTCTAACGTTTTTCTGATTTTGTTGCCGATGGCGTCAAATTCTTCTTTGGTGTACTGGGTGCGGTTCGCATCTGACTTTTCAAACACATACAAACCAGGATTAATGCGAACCTTGTCCACATGTTTAGCCACTTCCAGGGCAATTTTCATGCCATTGTGGTGTACATCCGCCACTAGCGGCACTGGCTGATAGGTGGCGATTAGCTTTTCTTTGATTTTGGCTAATGCTTTGGCATGGCCAATGCTAGGAACAGTAACCCGAACAATTTCGCAACCAATTTCATGCAAGCGCTGAATAGCCGCCGCCGAGCCATCGATATCCAACGTATCTTCATTGATCATCGACTGCACGACTACAGGAGCTCCACCACCAATGGTGACGTTTCCAACTTGAACTGGTCGAGTTTTACGACGGATAATCGTAGTTTCTACCAATTCAGTTTCAACTGGCGTTGAATTGGACTGAGCTGTAGGAGTCGTTAGAGTTTGCATGCGTCGAGAAGCAAAAGTTTACGTTTATTTAATACTCATTGTATTATTCTAGGGTGCCACAGAGTGTATCTAGTTATTGGCTATCTGGACGACATTGGTCGCAGAATGTTAGAGATACAAAGCACAGCGAGACGATTGACTAAATTGACACCGTTACTGATTAGCAGAAATAGGGCAACTGTCCCATCCACGCCACTGGTGGGCAAACTTGCGCCAAACATTACTAGAGCCTAAACCAGAATCAGCGGTATCGATTTGGTCAATTTAATTTGGCAATACATTCCAAAACCAATCGCTGATTAATCAAAGAAAACGGTTGAATATCCAAGGTGCGACGGAAGCATTGAATTGCGTCCAAATAATTACCAACTGATGCATGGCATAGCCCTAGCCCATGGAGTGCGCCGAAATGATACGGCACCAGTTCAAGGGTTTTTTCGCAGTCATTAACGGCGGCATCGTAATCGCCCTGCATGTAATAAAGAACGGCACGACGGTTCCAGGCTTCGGCAAAATCTGGCTGGGTCTGAATCAGCTCATCAAGAATCACCTTAGCGTCTTCGTTCCGCTCTGCTTCTACTAAAGTTTGGCTTTCGATCAAGCGCTTTGCACCCTGGATACCTTTTTGGTGAAACCACATATGCCAGAATTCGCCTGTTGCTTGATTGCGGACGGTTTCATCTGGATCTTTTAACGCCTGCAACAGGCGATCAATATAGGCAGAATCCATCGGTTAGACAGTTTGCTTGAGCGAATTGGTCTTTTAGGTGCCCTGACGGTGGGGCATAGGGTAGATGCGTTGGAAAGATACGGAAAACACTCGCAGTGCTATGAATAAGTCTGAAGGGGACAATCGCTAGCGACATACCCCACTGGGGAATACTAGGACAAAGGCTGATTCAGGTTGGATTACATTTTAGCTGTGCGGAATGAACTGAGGTCGCTAGTTAACATTTACCCGCATCATGAATAAACTACAGCTCCTAGTTTAGCTATGGTTTAGCAATATTTAGTAGATAGATTAATTCATATTCACAGCAGTCGACGCATACGTCCGTTGATTGTGGCTCAGGTTAGCGTCATTCCTACAGGGTTTTAGGCAAGTTTTAGAGCTATGTCCAGATAACGCATTTGGCCATGGCCCACACTCTACTTACGCAGGATCGATATCTCTAGTGTCCACGTTAATTCAGGTTCGTCCTCAGCGGTTTGTGCAGACCACCGCCCTCGGGCAGCTCATACAACGGGCGATGCGCTATATGCGGTCTGGCTATTCTCTTCATTTGGAAGGGCCAACCGGTGTCGGTAAAACTGCCCTGGCAATGAAATTAGCTGATTGCCGACGGCGTCCGGTGCGATTGTTGATGGGACATCGTGATTTAATGGTGCCCCATCAACCTGATGCCTGGTTTAGTCGAGCTTGCTGTGAGGGCTGGACCCTGATTTACGATGAATTTAATCGTTCTCGCCCCGAGCTAAATACGATGTTGTTATCGGCGTTGGAAGAACGAACATTATTGTTCCTGGGTGAGCATGGGACGGAATATTTGCCGATTCATCCTGAGTTTAGAGTGATTTTTACATCTAACTCTGAAGACTACTGCGGTACCTATAGCCCGCAAAGTGCGTTGTTGGATCGTTTGGTGACCATACGATTGCCGGAACCAACTGTTTTGGCTCAGCAGCAGTTGCTGGTGGAGCTGGTGGGTGTTTCTAACGAGTCTGCTGCTTTGGTGATTGGTTTGGTACAGCAGTTTTTTCGGCAGGTCTCGCCCGAGAACATGGCGAGTTTGCGCCCTAAGTTGATGATTGCCCAGGTTTGTCACCGTGAAGGCATCATGATTTCGGCGGAGAACGCTGAGTTTCGTCAGGTGTGTCGCGATATTTTACTGGCGCGTTCTTCTCAGTCGGCAACGGATGCCAATGAAGTGCTTTGGGAGCTGTTTAATCAATTATCCAGACGCCTGACGATGTTGGAACCAGCTGTGGAAGCCTCCCGACGGTCCTTAGAACAAATGGGATATTAGTGGGGTAACAACTTAAGTCGGGAAATCTCGGCTAGGAGTGAATACTCTGTGAGAAGAGCAAAGCTCTACGGAAGTCAGAATTCTTTCCCTCTTCTGAGTTCCGAATTCCGAATTCTGAACTCTAGACTCCTAGTGCATACCAAATATTTCTCAGGGGAAGAGGTCGCACCTAAGCAGGCACTTCAATTTCTTGGCTACCGGCTAGGCCAAAGGCATTGTGTACTGCTTTAAGGGCATCAATGCCGCTATCTTCAGCGACGACACAGCTGATCTTAATTTCTGATGTGGCGATCATCTGTATATTGATGTTGTGATCCGCCAGAGCCTGGAACATTTTGGCTGCGGTACCGGGTTCGCTCATCATGCCGATGCCGACGACGCTGACTTTAGCGATCGCAGTATCCACCACAATATCCCTGCTGCCAAATTCGGTGGCCAGGGATTGCAGCACGTCGCTGGCCATAGTGGCATCGGCCTGGGCCACGGTAAATGCTATGTCACGAGTTTGGATGCCATTGTGTTCACGACAGCGCTGGGCCTGAATAATCATGTCTACACTGATGCCACGATCGGCCAGGATTTGAAATAGTTTGGCGGCCATGCCAGGCTGATCGGGCACATAGCGCAGAGCTAGACGGGCCTGGTTGCGATCCAGGGCGACGCCTCGTACAGCGGGTCCTTTGACCATAGCAGCTTCGTCTAGACGAGCGGGAGATTGATTGAGTTCAAAGGCTTTACAAAGGGCCGCAATGGTGCGATCGCAATCCTGCTCAGCAATGGTGCAGCTCACCTTCACCTCCGAGGTGGCAATCATCTGAATATTCACCCCAGCCGCCGCCAGTGTGGAGAACATCTTAGCAGCCACCCCAGGGCGTCCAATCATCCCAGCGCCAGCGATACTGACCTTG
>JBCCJR010000072.1:0-16543 GCA_039045805.1 Cyanobacteria bacterium P01_C01_bin.118 | reverse complement strand
GTAAAGTAACCCGACAGCGTATCGGCCAACCCCTGAATCGGTGCCTTACGGGTTTGGGCAGACTCCACCAGGGTGATCATCTGGGCTAAGGTGCTGTCAGCCCCGGTGCGATTGACGATGATGGTAATTACCCCGGACTGATTGAGGGTACCGCCAATTACCCGATCCCCCGGCTGCTTGGTGACCGGCAATGATTCGCCAGTCACCATGGCTTCATTGATGGTGGTCTGTCCGGTTTTGATCTGACCATCCACTGGAACTTTGTCCCCAGGCAAGACCTGCAACATATCCCCTACCTGCAGCTGCTCAATGGGAATATCGATGGTCTGCGCTGTTTGATCACCGGTGACTAGACGAGCTACATCAGGCTGTAGCGCAATCAGATTACGTAATGCTTCAGTTGCCTGAAAACGGGCCCGAGCTTCCAAGGTGCGACCCAGCAAAATAAAACTGAGCAACATCACTGGTTCGTCAAAAAAGCACTCCCAGCCGAGCTGTGGCATTAGCAGCGCAACCACACTGGCGATATAAGCACTGAGGGCTCCAATACTCACCAATGTATTCATATTGGGTCGCAAGCGCCGGGCACCGTCCCAGCCATCCTGCAAAATTTCTCGGGCGGGTCCTATCAGGGTAAGGCTAGCCAGTACAAAGTGAAAACTTAAGGTGCTCAGTACGGGGACGGCAAATCTGTTGCCCGCACCAATGTGTTGCAGATGTCCGATGATGGAAAAGGCTAATAGAGTAAGTGCGATCGCAACGCGCCATCCCTGCCCTTGTTGTTCAGCGGTCTGCTGCTCAGCCCATTGTTCCAAATTTTGACCTTGACGTACCTGGCTGGGAAAGCCGGTCTCCGTCAGAACGGCTGCAAACTGCTCCGGCTCAGCTTGCCCGGTTTGATATTCCACAGCTGCCGTTTTCGTGACTAAATTCACTGTCGCCGTATCCACGCCCTCACACTGAAGGAGCTGGGTTTCTACAGTCTTGGCACAGCCAGCACACATCATCCCATCTACATTGAGGAGGGCAACAGCGGATGGTAAGGACTCAGACACTACTGGGAGAACAGGCGTTCGTGAAACCGTCGAAGACATAGGCACACAACAATATAGCCAGTTTGAGCCTAACGCTGATCAACGTCAATTGGATAAATGGTTATAAACTCTCAAGAAAAATTTTCTATCACCGGCTGTAGGGGCGTTGTATGCAACACCCCTACAGCCAAATGACTAATTCATTCCCAGGGGGTTGGTTTGCACCGTCTCCAGCTGGGACGTCGTTAACCGATCCATCCAGGCCATCAAAAATTCACGGTTAGCCGCGATATCCTCTGGGTCTGTAGCACCAGCCCCTTTGGGTAATAGCCCTACTAAGGCTGCATTCGTCACACAGAACATGGATCGCTGAAAGCTGGCACAAATTTTGACCCGTACATCTCCCAATTGGCGTACGGTCTTCATATAATGCTCCTCAAGATAGTCCGGTAGATGACGGAACATGTCCTGCATTAACAGGGTGGGGGGAATGCCGCTACCGCCAATGGGCAATGGATCCGCGTACAAAGCACCGTAGGTAAATCGGGTCTGATCTGGCGAAATCTGTTGTGCCTGGGCGTTGTAGGAGACAGTGCCTAAGAATGGCGCTCCCCGGAAGAAAATTGACTCTACATAGGGAATCGCCGTATCGGGCAAAAATGTCAGACCAGCGGACGGCGGCATAATGTCATACATCTTGCCACCAATATCAACACTGTAGATAATGGGCCGGGCGGCATCCGCCACCAGGCCATCTTTAATATGCTCAACAATCTGGGAAATGTGCTGGATCTCTCCGTTGAGATAACGCGTGGTGAGAGAGGTAAAGATATCGCTCATTACCCGCCAAAACTGACCCAGTCCACTGTAATAACAGAGCTGTCGAATCTGTTCGATTAAGAACTCAGGAAAGGCGCGATGGAAGACTTGTAAAACCGGGTTGAATTTAATTTTAGCTGCGATCGCGATCTGACAGTTCTGTCGAAACTCGTCCGTATCCAAATAAGCATCCATCCCGCCACCACCGTGCCACATCATGGCTTTCATGGTGTATTCAGCATATTCATAATTGATCCGATCATGGCAAAAATGTCGCCACATCCTGGCTGGAGTAATCTCCCCATCAAAGTACTTAAAGATGGGAAACAGATTTAAAAACTGAGTATCAGCAACATGATTCAGATTGATGGAATAAAAATCCAGGACAACGCCATAGCTATCCAGTGCCCCCATCACCTCAATCACGTTCTCAGGGGTATCAGGTAAGAGAGTCTCGCCAGCCAGAATCCGCTCAGCATAGTGAGCAAACGGATGAATATTTTTTGATTTTGAAGATACAGTCTGGGTCATAATGCACAGTCTCCATCCGGACAGGTAGCTGAACTAACAAGTGGCTTTGCCAAATGAGATGATGACATTTCCAGCTTGATCGGCATAGCGTCATACATAGCGCTTGTTGTTGGCTCAATCCAGCGAGTCATCCAGCTGGGACTCAGACCAAACACAAACAGCAGGCTTACTAATAACAACGCAGGGGCTTTATCTCGCCAGGTTACCACTGGTAATACAGGATCCTGTTCAGCCATCTGGTCTTTAGTAATGGCAAGGCGACCAAAGAAAGCACGATTGACCAACAACAAGAAATAAACCGCCGTCAGTCCAGAACCCAACAAACATAAGAGCGTCTGAGGAGCAAAGCTAACAAAGCTACCCCGGTAGACAATAAATTCAGAAATAAAGCCCACCATACCTGGGATACCGGCACTGGCCATAACCGCCAGCACCATGGCACTCCCTACTATTGGTAAACCCCGTTCTGGATTTAATAGCCCTCTTAAAACCTTCAGGTCACGAGTCCCGGTTTTCTTGTAAACCACACCTACCACCAAAAACAAGAGAGCCGAGATAAAGCCATGGCTCACCATCTGGAAAACAGTACCCACAAAGCTTAAGGGATTGGATGCAGACGCTGCTAATAATACATATCCCATGTGCCCCACTGAACTGTAAGCCACCATTTTCTTCATATCGGTTTGAGCGATGGCGGCTAATGAGCCATAGAGAACACTTACCACAGCCCACCAGGCTAGATAAGGGGCTAAATCCACCCAAACTTCAGAAAATGTGATCACCCCAAAGCGAAAGAGACCATAGGTACCCAGCTTAAGTAATACGCCAGCTAACAATACAGATATAGGTGTGGATGCCTGAACGTGGGCATCGGGCAACCAGGTATGGAGAGGAAACAGGGGAATTTTGATGCCAAACCCAATCAGTAGAGCCACCAGCAGCAACGCCTGTTGAATCCACGGCAACCCGTAGGCCATAGAAGGGTTGTAGTCAAAATTAGAAGAACCGCTGAGCCACACCAGCCCCAAAAAGGATGCCAAGATCAGGATTCCAGAAATGGCCGTGTAAATTAAAAATTTGGTGGCGGCATATCCCCGCTGTGCTCCACCCCAAATAGCAATCAGCAGATATAGGGGAATTAGCTCAAGCTCGTAAAAGATAAAGAACAGCAAAAGGTTCTGTGCTACAAATGCCCCGACAACGGCAAAGGTCATCACCAATAGCAGTGAATAATACAGTCGAGGGCGACGAACCTCTTTTTCGCTCGCATAGACTGCCACTAACGACAATAAACTGTTAATGATCAACAGCGGCAGTGATAAACCGTCGATCCCCACTTCATAGCTAAGACCCAGATACTCAAGCCAGGGTATGGACTCTCGAAATTGGAGTGTAGTGATCGACAGATCAAACTGACTTAAAGCATATAGACTTGCCACCAGGTTCACTACCAAAAAGGTAATGCTTAGATTTCTTGCCCGCTCACCGGTCAGTTGGCCTGGCCAACAACCAATGACCAGCGCCCCTACTAGTGGAATTAATAACAGCGTACTTAGCATCGACCACTCCTTACCACATTGCCCAAGTCATCAACAAACCCAGCAGGCTTACACCTAATACGATGGTGAAGATATAGCCCTGGGATTGACCAGAAACGCTATATTTCAACCCTTCTCCACCCATTAAGGAGGCCATTCCTACTAGATTGACCGCTCCATCCACCACATAGCGATCAAACCAGCTGACAATCTTGGAGAATTGGCTGACCAGAAACACTACCGTGACTCGATAAAGCTTCTCGGTGTAGAAATCGTTGGCTAAAAGATCCTGCATCACTCGCATGGGTCGCTGGGTGGAGCGCAGCAAAGAGTGACTTAGAGTAGCTGTACTGCCTAACAACAAGCCCACTATGCCCGACACAATCAGTGAACCGAAGACCAAAGGATTCCAATACTGCAGTGGTGGCAGCAACGACATACGCACATAGGCCAGAGGCAACAACAGCACAAATATGCTCAGCCCAATCATGGGCGTAGACATTAACCAGTTGGCTTCTGGACATCGTCGGGTTTTGGGAGTGGGCTGACCCAAGAATACCAACCGGAAAACTCGCACGAGGTTAAAGACGGTCAGCCCATTAACCACCAAGAATACGCCTGCTAGCACCGGATGCTCTCGCCACAAAAAGTCCACACCCAGCTGCAGTGCCCAAAATCCTCCGAGAGGCAATACACCGACCATTCCTGCACTACCCACGACAAACGCGATGGTGGTGGCTGGCATCCGGGACCAAATGCCGCCAAGCTCAGTAATATCCTGACAGCTAGTGTTGTTAATGATTGCCCCACTACTCATAAACATGAGCGCTTTAGCGACAGCATGAGATAACAAGAGGCCCAGGGCTACGCCAGGCCACTCAGCGCCAACGGCAATAAATACCAGACCAATATAAGCACTGGTGGAATAAGACAAGGACCGCTTTAGATCAACTTGAGCAATGGAAACCAGCGAAGCTCCTACCGCTGTGGTTGTGCCAATGGCTATGAGAGCGGTTAGTGCTACCGGCGATACCACAACAACCGGCTGCAGCTTAATCAGTACATAGGCACCACAGGTCACCACCACAGAGTTCCGCAGAATAGACGCTGGACTGGGACCCTCCATGGCCTCATCTAACCAGAGGTGTAAAGGAAACTGAGCACATTTACCAGTCGGTCCGGCAATTAACGCCAATCCCAGTAGTGTTGATGCCAACGGGCTTAAATTCGCTGTTTTAACCCATTCGTCCATTTCGTTGTAGTGGAGATCGCCAGCCCAACTGGCCAGGGCCAAAACACCCATCAGTAGTAAAATATCCCCAACGCGCTTGGTTAAAAACGCATCCCTGGCCGCCTTGACCACTAAAGGCTGGGCGTACCAAAAACCCACAATCAGATATGTGGAGAGGGTAAGCATCTCCAATAGGAAATAGGCTAAAAAGAAAGAACTACTTAGAAGAACACCATTGACGGCCCCTTCAAAAAAGCCGAGCAGTGAGAAGAATCGAGCCATGGCCCATTCTTTCTCCATGTAGCCCAAACCGTAAATTTGAGCCAACAGTGACAACCCTGTAGAGAGTTCCATCACTCCCAAGTTGAGCACTGACAAATCCAGGTCAAAGCTCAGGCTTAAGTCTGCGACCTGCAACCAGGGAATCTGAAGTTCCACTGAACCCACATTCCAAATCCCCATAAACACAAATGTGCCATGGAGAAATGCGATCGCAGTCATAAACATGTTGATATAGACTGCTGGCCGGGGCCCGGTCTTTTGCACTATCCCCGTAGACCAGGGCAAAGATAGAATCACCCCGATAAAGCCATATATCGGAATGAGCCAACTTAACTGAATTAGAGACTGCTGCATTATTGCCATCAAAAAGCCCACCGGCAACCTGTAAACGCCTGAGGAAGTATCGAGTTACTCAATACCCACCATTTTCAAAAAAACAGAGTCCAAGAATCAATCTCTGAGGGACTCTGACACAGCTCTACCTAGAACTTGTTTTGCCGCTAAAACCTATGGATATCCATTAAAAAAACAGACATATAACCAGACCAAGACTGTGCAAAATCTGCAACCATTTAGTTCAGATAGACATCGACAAATATCTATAGCTAATTTCAAGATCACGTATATTTTTTTATCGTACCTGATGAACACCCCCTGACAAGAGCTTTCTCCTGTATGCGTCAGCAATCTTCAATCCATAGGGAATAGCTATTTGCTGCGGCTTATCACAGATGCTAGAGACCAGCGATTTAAATTAATAAAAGTAAGTCAATCATCATTGTCCCCTTGATATTAGGGGCCTTCAACATCTACAAAATCGAGCTTCTAATGGTAAGCCTCAAAATATTTACCTTTCTCAGTAAATGATCATCAGTATTGATAATGCTTAACATTAGAAACAATCATTGAGACTTATATTGTCAAACTGCTTACCCACTCGTATTCTGAATTGTAGTCATGGAGTTATTGCAGACTAACGGTTTGCAAGATAGGTCTCGGCATGTAAAGCAATTCGGAAAGAATTCTTAACGCCATTAGCCGAGCCACAGATGCTTGAACTAAAGCTGTTTTATCTAGGAGATTTACGACAATGCCGATTGCCGTAGGAATGATTGAGACACGCGGTTTTCCCGCTGTTGTAGAAGCTGCTGACGCGATGGTTAAGGCCGCGCGGGTAACCCTAGTGGGCTACGAGAAGATCGGTAGTGGTCGTGTGACCGTTATTGTTCGTGGTGACGTATCTGAGGTTCAGGCGTCAGTTGCAGCTGGGATCGAGTCTGCTAAGCGTGTAAACGGTGGTGAAGTTCTATCCACCCACATTATCGCTCGCCCCCACGAAAACTTGGAGTTTGTGCTGCCTATTCGCTACACCGAAGCAGTCGAACAGTTTAGGACCTAGCGGGTTAGGACCTGACAGGTTAAGGCCTGGTTTTTGATTTCACCAAGTTAGTCCCAAGTAGTCAGCATACCAAGGTAAAAATCGATGGCAATCGCAGTAGGAATGGTTGAAACCCTGGGTTTCCCAGCGGTAGTAGAGGCAGCCGACGCCATGGTCAAGGCAGCCCGCGTCACCCTAGTAGGGTACGAAAAGATCGGTAGCGGTCGTGTCACCGTTATCGTGCGTGGCGATGTATCTGAAGTGCAGGCATCAGTTGCGGCTGGTGTTGAGAATGTAAAGCGAGTCAACGGTGGTCAGACTTTGTCTACCCACATCATTGCTCGTCCCCACGAAAACCTGGAGTTTGTGCTCCCCATCCGCTACACCGAGGCTGTTGAGCAGTTCCGCGAAAGTGTTAGTGGTATTCGCCCCTACGGTAGATAGGGAATGCGCCTAGGAAAGGTTCGTGGCACGGTTGTTAGTACTTGCAAAGAGCCAACTCTAACGGGCGTCAAGTTCTTACTGATTCAATTTATTAGTGAGGATGGTGATTTGCTGCCTGACTATGAGGTAGCAGCAGATGTTGTGGGTGCCGGTCCCGGTGAGTGGGTGCTGGTAACCCGCGGCAGCTCTGCTCGTCAGCATAGTGGTTACGAATCGCGACCCGTGGATGCTGCCGTTGTCGCTATTGTTGACACCGTTAGTTTGGATTCTGGCTCGCTTTATAACAAACGTGAGGATTTTAGTTAATAGCTTCTTTTTTGGGAGGATATGGGCCGATGCAAGCCATGGCAGCATCCCCTGCCCAATTTCAGTCTCTGGTCAAACCAGTCATTGAGCCTACTGCCTTCGTTCACTCTTTTTCGCAGGTCGTAGGTAGTGTGTATGTCGGAGCAGAAGTGTCAATTGCTCCTGGCACTTCAATCCGGGCAGATGAGGGATTGCCCTTTTACATCAGCAGTCACTGTGACATCCAAGATGGTGTGGTTATCCACGGTCTTAGTAGTGGCTGTGTCCAGGGAGATAACGGTCAGTCCTATGCCATTTGGTTGTCGCCGAATGTCACTCTGACCCACAAGGTGTTGATTCATGGTCCGGCCTATCTAGGCGAGGCCAGTTTTGTTGGCTTTCGGTCAACAATTTTCAACGCCCGTTTAGGTGCTGGTGTAATTGTGATGATGCATGCTCTGGTGCAGGATGTAGAGATACCCCCAGGCAGATGTGTGCCATCTGGCTCTGTTATTACTACCCAGGCTCAAGCAGATGCTCTGCCCCAGGTGACTGAGGCAGATTTATCTCTTGTCCGAGATATTGTTGAGCCCCATATTCGCGAGCGTGCCCAACCGGCGGGTGACGCTTCACAAGCTTTAAAGAGATTTTCTCGATACCCCGATGGTGCAGCCAATGCTGTTCCTGTTCAGTCCGCCCGCCACTCGGCGAGCAGCCCATACACCACCCAATACGCCACCGACAACGTTGGTATAGATACTATGCAATCACTAGCACCCGAAATTGTTCAACAGGTTCGTCAGTTTATTGCTCAGGGCTACAAGGTTGGCTCCGAGCATGCCGATAAACGTCGCTATCGTAGTGGTGTGTGGCAGAGCTGTCCCACTGTGCAGTCCACCCGTGAAAGCGATGTATTGGCATCCTTGGCGAACTGTATGGCGGAAAACTCCAATAGCTATGTGCGTATTTTTGGTATCGATCCGGTGGGGAAGCGTCGCGTGGGGATGATGACTGTTCAGCGTCCTGATGGTAAGCCAGTTGAGGCGAGTAAGGGTGTGACTTCGGTTGCTCAGACAGCGGCACCTGTTGTTAATGGTGGTGGCATTGCCGGTGATATTGCTGGTCAGGTTCGAGCATGGATTCGTCAAGGTTTCAAGATTGGTACGGAGCATGCTGATCGCCGTCGCTATCGCAGTGGTGTCTGGCAAACCTGCACTCCAATCCAGACTAACCGTGAGTCTGAAGCAATGAATGCTCTGCAGGCCTGTTTAACGGAGCATGCTGGTGAGTATGTGCGCATGTTTGGTATTGACCCTGTTGCTAAGTGTCGGATAGCTCCGGTAACTATTCAGCGGGGTGATGGTAAACCTGTGGGACTACAAACTGGCACTGGTGGTAATAGTGCAGCTCCAGTCGCTAGTCAGAATGGCGCTGCTCCTGCAACCAGTGACGAATTGGTGCCTCAAGTGCGTTCAATTCTGGCCCAGGGTCAAAAGATTGGTATCGAGTTTGCTGATAAGCGCCGCTATCGCAGTGGCATTTGGCAAACGGCACCTGCTGTATCCGCATCCAGTGAGTCTGCTGCAGTCGGTGCAATCCAGCAAGTTTTGGCCGAACATGCTAATGATTATGTCCGCATTTTTGCCATTGATCCGAGGGTCAAGCAGCGGGGTCGAGCCGTTACCATTCAGAAGCCAGGCCAAGCTGTTAGTGCGCCCGCACCCAATGCACAGACTGCATCCTACGGTAGCAATAGTCGTTCATCTGCCAATGGTAATGGCAGCAGCGCTAACGTCAGTGCAGATTTGGCCCAGCAGGTTACTCAGTTGGTTAATCAGGGCTATCGTGTGAGCACTGAGTATGCAGATAAGCGCCGCTATAGCAGTGGTGCTTGGCAAACAGGTACCCCCATCAGTGGCAATCGTCCGTCTGAAGTGATTGCCGCCCTGAAGGCTCAGCTAGCCGAATACTCTGGTCACTATGTGCGCTTAGTGGGTGTTGACCCCCGTGCTAAATGTCGCGTATTAGAAACCACAATTCAGCGTCCATAGTTCATAGTCTCTAGCGCTGCCGCGATGGAACCCTCGCCTCTAAATTTTGTGAGCCACACCCATTACTATCGCGGCGGCGACGTAGTTGTTGATGCGTCGGTGGCTATTGCGCCGAGTGTGGTGTTGAGGGCTGCGCCTAATGGCTCTATTCGCATTGGTCCCGGTGTCTGTATTGGTGCTGGCGTTGTTATCCAGGCTAAGCAGGGCTGTGTATATATCGAAGCAGGGGCAAGCCTGGGCACTGGCGTATTGATTGTAGGCCAGGGTTATGTGGGTAAGGATGCGTCTGTAGGCCCGTCCAGCACATTGATTAACCCTGCGATCTCACCCAACACAATCATTCCTCCCTGCTCCCTAATAGAAGGGCAAACACAAGAACAAACGACTCAATCAAGAACAGCTGCGCCAGCGGGGATGCCTCAGTCTGCAGCGTCCAGTTTTCAAACCCCAAATTTTCATGCTCAGGGCGGTGTACCCTCGATGGATATGCCTCCGAGAACATCGCCCACGGTACAACCTCAGGCGGTCTCACCCAAAGCGGTGAACGTCCCTGATGTTGAGCCACCGCCGCCAGTTTCAGAAAACAAAACCAACAAAACGGCCATTGCGGCTCCCAACAATTATGTTTACGGGCGTGACCATCTAAACAATCTACTTTCAGCTCTTTTTCCCCACAGGCAGCCCTTGAATAATGGCAATTCAAGTGGTGAATCTGAAAAAGAAGCTTAAAATGGGGAATATATAATAACTAATTACTTATCAAGAAAATATCTCTCATCAGAGTTTTTCTCTCACACGGATTAACAGATTAATAAGTAACATCGCTTTAGACACTGTTATTGAGATTTTCGGCCTAGAGTTTTGATATAACCCTAAAACCGCCATATCCAAGAGCTGCCCAACGCTACTTGAGACATACGATGCCAGTAGACTCTTCTATGCTAGCTAGTTCCACTGAGAAAGCCATGTCGTTACTGCGGCGTGTTAAAGATTCAGCTTTGGGGGTGGTATCAACAACGAGTTTTCCTGCCATCATTGGTGTTGCAGACGCCATGATGAAGTCTTCGAACGTTTATTTAGTGGGCTACGAAAAAACTGGTGGTGGGCAATGTAGCGCTATTGTTCGTGGCGGCGTGGCCGATGTGCGCATGGCAGTCCACGCGGGGGTGGAAACAGCTAAACAATTTGGTCAGCTGGTGTCGTCATCGTTAATTCCTCGACCGATGGCGGACATGGAGAAGGTGCTACCCATTTTGCCTCGACTGGGTGAGTTAGACGGGGTGGGAGAAACCCATATGAGCAGCGGTGCCATCGGTCTGTTGGAAACCCGTGGGTTTCCGGCCATGGTAGGGGCTGCGGATGCGATGACCAAGTCCGCTGAGGTGGAGCTGATTTCCCATGAAACGATTGGGGAAGGGCTGTGTACGATTTTGATTCGGGGGTCGCTGTCAAATGTTGCGATCGCAGTGGAAGCTGGTATGCATGAGGCTGAGCGCATCGGTGAGCTCAGCGCCGTTATGGTGATTCCTCGACCGCTCAACGATCTAGAACGCAGCTTACCGAAGGTTAAGCAAGCGAAGAAACCGAAGAAGGTCCAGCTACCGCTGAAACTAGAAGAGCGTCAGAAGGAACTGGTACCTGCCGAAGCTCCTGTAGTGGAAGTGCAAAAGCAAAAGCAATTAGATTTACCGGAACCGGACTTGGTCCAGGCTCAGCCGCCTACAATAGATGTACAAAGCCAAAAGCCGCTAGATTTGCCCGAGTTTGAGTAGAAAATCATCGCTCCCTTATCTCTGAGTTGGGGCCACTGTGTAAAACATCTGAAAGCATTCAACAGTGAGCATGATGGTAACGGTTCCCCTAAAGCCCTCCGGGCATGGGCTAAAGCCTAAGGCAAGGGGAACCAGGTATCGACAAGTCTTAAAAAAGTCCCTGTGACCGTGAGTCATCCTAAATATCAGCGTAGCCAAAGGTGACGTTAAATTCTGCACACCAAATAGCGACGGAGCCGTAGTCATCTAGATTAATATCGGCGGGTAAAATGTAGCCCTGAGAGCCTTCAAAACTCTGCAGGTCACCCACGACAATATAATCTGCTTCATCTATGCTCACAGGAACAGAATCACCTCGATAGAGCACCACTTGCACATCAGGACCACGGGCAGTGTCAAAGGCATCGTCAAATTCAAGAATGCGCTGACCGTCTTTTTCAACAATGCGGGCAGTACCTGTGGTGTCCTTGGCTTGGTCAACGGTAACGAACTCACCAGAGGTGAGCAAACTTTTTGCTGTACGCGTAATGCTGGGCTGAGCGGCAAAGGCATCGGTACGGCTAGTGATTTCAGCAAAGGGGACAATAGCGACAGTCAACATCAGTGCAGATAGACCAGTGGAAAGTACATTTTTCATGGGTTGTTTCTCCTAGTGAATGAAAGCGCAGTGCGCTGCTTCGATTACTACTATCCAGTGGATGTCTGAGTGCAGGTTGATGGTTTTCTAAGTGTTGAGTAAAACGTATCTGAATAAATCTGAGGGCAGTCGGTGATCGAGATCGCTATGAAATGTGAGGAATTATCTATGAATTGTTTGAAGTAATGGTTATAGCGCGAATCCCATTGATTTAGCATAGGAGTAGAGGCCAGCTTTTAAGGGCATGCTCCGATGGGATGGCTTAGGGTATGAATAACTAGAGCAACCGCTATATCTGTACTATTTCCGCTGTAACGACACATGAAAAAGGCCGTTTATTGGTTGATGGGGGAGCGTGGGGGTAAGGCTACCATGGCCACATGGAATTGGCTGTGGGGGATTTCTGAAGAAGTGCCGGAGGAGCCGCCGGAGCGTAATGCAGATGACGATGCGATCGCAACTGCCGAAGCATCGCTCAAAGCCATGCAAAAGTCAGTCCAGCAGCTAGCCCATGCCACCAATCAGCAATACACCACCTATCAACAGGCAAAAACCACTTATATTCAAAAGGTACGTCAGCTAGAGCGGACAGAACAAATTGCTAACAATGCTCAAAAAGAAGGCCGCAAAAATGATGCCGCTGAAGCAATCCAGAGGGCCATGCAGCTTGAAAAACTGCTGCCCCAGTTAGAAGCTCAAGTTGAGCAGGCAGAGGAATTTGTCAAAGTTTCCCAAGTTAAACTGCGGCAGGAAAGGACTCGCTTAGAAAGCTATAAGAGCGATTTGCAAGCGCTCAAAAACCTAACTGAGGTGAATGAAGCCCTCACCGCCATTGCCGAAACCCACAATGAAGATGACATGGCCTCGGCCCGTGCCCAGTTTGAATCCGCCAAGAACTCGGTCCATACCCGTTACCTAGAGAAACGGGCCTATGTAGAACTGTCGGTTAATCCAGCAGAACAAGCCATCGCCGATATGGACCCGATGGCTCAGCAACAAGAAGTTGCGCGACGACTGCAGGAGCTGCAGAATCCTGAGCAGTCATAGCCCTATTCCCTGGTGTAGAAACCTAAATCGTCAAGCTGAAAATCATAATCAACGTTATGGCCTGTCTAACCTCAGGGTTTACTAACATCAGGTTATTCGTTCTTCGTCTACTATGCGGACCTGTTATTCAATGGGCTGTAGTAGAGCGTTATGCAATTACTGGAGGTAATGCAGGTGTCACGTAGTAAAGGTGGAGCCCCACCCATTGTCTATATTTTGGGTGCTCTTGCGGTTGGTATTGGTGGTTGGCAGTTAAAGGACACCGTCTTCTCCTCTTCTGACCAATCGTTACCCTTTGTCGGGGGCAAAACCGATGAGCTAATAATTTTAGGGGACACATTTAGCGGCTACAGTACCTTTCGCTCGACCGAGTTTAATGAAGAATTAGAACAAGCTGGCCTGTCGATTAAGTTTGAGAACGAATTTGATCAGGCAGAACGGGCGGCTCGTCTGGAAAAAGGCAAGGCTGATCTGATCGTAACTACCCTGGATCAGTATCTGAAGCACGATCCAGAGGGACAGATTGTGGGGCTGATTGACCGTACCGTTGGTGCCGATGCCATTGTACTCAACACCCCCAAGTATGCGAATCTAAAATCCCTCAACGACTTGAGCCAGCTGGTAGCCCAGGGGCAACCCCTGAGTCTGGCCTATGCAGCTGATACCCCCAGTGAATACTTAGCCCAGGTTTTAGATATTCGTTTTGATGGGTTTAACCTGTCAGACTTTAACCAGCTCAAGGTGGCAGAAGCGTCAGAAGCCTGGCAGGCGCTGCAGGATCCTAGCCAAAATATTGCTGTGGCTGTCCTGTGGGAACCGTTTGTCAGTCAGGCTCAGGAGCAGGGCCATACGGTGGTACTCTCCAGCAACGATGCCCCCAATGCCATTGTGGATGTGATTGTGGCCTCTGATGACCTGATCCAGAAAGATGGGGAGCAGCTGACTGTCTTTTTATCAACCTACTATCGCCGCATGGACCAGGCGGCCCGAGACAATAGCCAGCTAAAGACTCTGATTCAAACCGATGGGAATCTGACTGCGCCCCAGGCAGATACGGTATTAGGCGGCATTGATTTCTTTACATCTGTCGAGGCTGGACGCTGGATGCGGGATGGCACCCTGGAGAAGCGGATCGATGCTACTGCTGCCATTTTGGTGCTGTCGGGGCAAATGTCCCAGGTTCCTGATGCTAAGGAGGAGTACAGCGATCAGTTTATTGCTGAGGCCGTTGCTAATACTCAGGCGTTGATTCAGCTGGTGCAGGCGGACGATCCTGAACTGGCCAAGTTTCTTACTGGGGAGGCGAATGTGGCTCAGCCCCAGGCACAGTTAGCGGCTGCAGATATTCAAAGCGCTCAATCTATTGGTAATTTGCAGGTGCGGGGTGAGGTGAAGTTTGGGACGGGGTCAGCTGAGATCGCAACCGAAGGCCAACAAACCCTTACCAAGCTTGCTGCCGAGATCAACGAATTCAACACTGAAACTATCGCCATTCGGGTGATCGGCCATACATCCAAAACTGGCAGTGCTGACCTCAACCAGCGTCTAAGTCAACAGCGTGCCGAATCCGTGGTGCAGTACTTAAAAGGACAATCTGTGAATCACAATATCGTGGCCGAAGGAAAAGGCTTTAGTGAGCCGTTAGCCGATATTCCCGCCAACGATGCCAAAAACCAGCGCACAGAAATTCGGTTAGTGCGCATTAATCAATAAGTATTGGAGGTAATCCTCCTCAAAATTCATGACTCTTGAACCCCTGATCTCCACTAATCAGGCAATATTGACAGAAGCCCTCGACATTGCCCGCTGTTTGCGCCGTCGTGGAGACTGTTCTGAGAAAAATACAGCGTTTTATCAACGGCAACAGACTCGATTAAAAACCATCCAAGCCGAGCTAGCTCAATGGCAACGACACGAGATCAGACAACAGATCCCTCCTGTAGAAGAGATTCCTATCGATGTACGACAGGCATTTGTGCGGGCTGCGTTATTAACCAGACACTATCACCAACTGGCTGGTCATCAATGGCAAGGCACCATAGCCTCTCCCACCCTCAGTAAGCAACTTCCTGATGATATTCCTGCAATACTCACTACTGAGGAGGCCGTTATCCCCTTATGCGAATACTTTAAACTCTCTCATCAAGATCAGTCTGAAGTCACCAGAGCCTTACAAACTGTAGACGAACGCATTGCCCATCAAGCCGCTGTTATCGAAGCTATATTAAGCAGTGTAGGCTTAGGCAACATTACAAATAACAATTCAGCCACCCTCCAACTCAGTAAGATTCAAACCGCTGTTTTATTCAAACATTTGTTTGGTATCACAGCCCCAGCCGATGTCATCGATATTGTTTTCACACCTCTACAGATTTATTTCTGTCTGTCTGTAGACCAAAGCGAGCTGGCTGCTCAGGTTCCCAGCAGTGAACAACAACAGCTCGCTAAAGTGTTTGAAATCATGCAAACCTTTAGCTTTGATCAGTTTCGTCGCTTTCCCACCTTTGGCCCTTGCAAACCCAGCTATATCGACACCACCTGGGCTACTCCCATCGCCCAACAGCTGCAGGAACCCATTGATAGCATTGTCGATGCCCTCTCTAGCTCTGTCAGCATTTTGCCCACCGCCAAAGCCGAAGCCTTTTTAATCCATGACATCTGGGGCCATTATTGGCAGCTAATGATGACCCAGTTTGAGGCAGACTATGCCATTCTAGGGCATTGCGATGAACCTCTTCGGGCTGGCGAAACCTCCTACACCGATCACGGCCCTGTCGTCTGTCGTGAGCTGTTCTCTGCTAAAGCGGATGACGTCACTCTGGATGAGGAGAAAGCCCATGCTTTTTTTCATGGAGAAGTGAGACAGCGATTGGGGCTGGTTTTTACCCATCTGATCGGGGAAATGATGGCGGATGTAGCTGAGTTTAAGTTTGTCTGGTGCCATCCCCAGTCTGCCAGTGAACTGCCTAGTTCCTCGGTGTTTAAGGCAAAACCGGTCAAACTAGACCTAAGCCTGTTAGATCTAGATTTTCTCTTTATCCGGGTGATTAATCCTCTGATGAAAATCAATATCTCTGCTCTGGAAACATCCCCGTTAGAACAGGAGATTTTAGATCACTGGAAATCTGGCGGAGCCAAGAATCTTTCTCTGGAACTTAAGGCCCATCTAAAACAGAAATTAAGTCGTCTCCATGAACTATTTTTAGAAGATTATCGACAACACTATTTATCATCCCTAAAGTCGAGCACAGGTTTATTTGGTCACGCGGCTACAAATCTAGTGTATTTCCAAAATACTATTAATCATCTTTGTGTTGATGCCTGTCGTGATGTCACAGCAGAGGTGGGAGATCAGCCGCAGCTGTACCATGATCTGTTAATGATTTTTATTGGCTGCTTTTGCTCCGGTGACGGCTATAGTAATTTTTGGCAGATGGATGCAGTGTTGGCGCATAATTTTCTACCCTGCTGGCATCTGTTGCATGAGTGGATTC
>JBCCJR010000071.1:0-16717 GCA_039045805.1 Cyanobacteria bacterium P01_C01_bin.118 | reverse complement strand
TGCTTACCCAAAAGGACATTTATCAGTTGTTTAGGGACTATGACTATGGTTGGGTCAATAACTGGCAGCAGCATGTGGATTTCCCCATTAGTCAAAAATTAGCCAATGTTTTAGATAAACTTTTACAACTGGATGAGCAAAATCGCTACTTAACTGCCGACGAGGTGCTTAAGGATTTAGAGAATCATAAAAGGGGCGAACAGGCTGTTGGCAGTGGACCCCTTACACAACGACAAGCTGCGTTTGCCAAGACATCACTGCAAAAGCAGACGCCACGGTTCTCACGGCCTAAATTGAAGATTCTACTCCCTTTAGGAGTAGTAGGTGGCTTGAGTGCTGCGCTGTTGTTTTTCCTGCGCTTTTCAGAACAGTCAAAAATCAACGTTCAAATTAATTCTCAGATTACTGTTGAAAGGTCTTCTTTAGATCCGGTTGAGAGTTTTGCTCAAGTTGCTCAGGTTCCTGAAGGAATCTTTAACTATGGTGGCAGCACTACTTGGGCACCGATTCATGAATCGGTAGATGTCGAAATTCAGACGGCGAGGCCTGAATTTCGGCTGCGCTATGTAGAACCTGAAGGTGTCCCACCCTCCAGCCAGGCTGGTTTGGATATGTTGGTGCAGGGTAAGGTGGACTTCTCTTTGTCGTCGCGTTTGCCTTCCAATGAATTAATGGAAGAGTTGAAAGACAAGGGAATAAATTTGAGGCTTGTTCCTGTTGCAGAGAACTTTGATGTGGCGGCTGTCAACCGGAACTTACCAGTGGAGCAGTTAACGATTGATCAGCTTAATGCCATTCTAGAAGGTAAGATTCGGAACTGGATTCAGGTCGGTGGTCCTGACCTAGCGATTACGCGGTTTGATCGCAATGTCAATCAAGACTTTATGGATACGCGACCCAATTTGGAGAGTGACAATATTGAACTGTTTCTGACTCCTGCTGAGGCTGTTGGTACAGCTCCTGACTTTCCAGGAGGAATTTATGTACATTCAGCAGCTATGTTAGTTGCTCAATGTGAGATGAAAACATTACCAATTGTGAATGATGCAGGGGAAACAATTGTTCCGTATAAAGAGCCTTTAGTGCCAGTGGAGCAGTGTTCGATCCAAAAAAATAAAGTAAATCTGGCGGAACTGGGAAGTGGTAAATATCCTCGGCAGCTGAGCGACAAGCTGTATGTGGTGATTAATGAGAATGGTGGTGTGGAGCAACAGGTAGGGGAAGCCTATGCGAATTTTCTGCTCTCGGATGAAGGGCAAACTCTTTTAGAAGAAGTGGGATATCTGAAAAATCGATAATGATGTTTATCTATCGACCCTACGAGCTTGCAGCGTAAGGTCATGCCTGTCTGTGTGCGGGCATGTAAGCCGGGCGGATTACTGCGGCCTGTTGTCTATGCGGATTTGGTAGACGAGGTTAATTCTCGAATACCTTTTACTAGTCTATCCACACCTAAAGAGGCATTTTCTAGGGTGAGGCTACCGTAGGAGATTCTGAGATAACAACCCTGATGCATGCCAAATGCTTGCCCTGGAATTACAGCTACCTTGTAAGTCTCTACTAATTGTTTAGCCAAATCTAAATCTGATAAATCCGAATTGACTTTTATAAAAAAGTAAAATGCTCCATTGGGAACAGCAATGTGACAATTTTCAGGTAGATCCTGCAGTTTTTGAAGAATACTCTCTCGAACTTTTGAAATTGCTGATAAATGAGTCGAAAGATAAGGTTTATCAGTCTTTAACGCGCCTAAGGCTGCATATTGAGAAATGACTGGAGGGCAAATTAAATTAGTATCTTGTATTTTTAGGATTGATGGCAATAGCTTTTTGGGAATCACCATATACCCAATGCGCCAGCTGGCAAATCCATAGGTTTTAGAAAGGCTAAAGAGAGAAATGGTGTGTGGTGTACTGCCAGGAAAAGAAGCGGGAGACGTATGATTTACTTTGCCGTAAGTAAAATATTCATATGCTTCATCACTAATATGATAAATACCTGCATCCTGACAGATTTTATTGATTTCTCTCAGAGTAGGGGCATCATAAACAACTCCAGTAGGGTTATTAGGAGAAATTGTAACTATAGCCTTGGTTTTAGGCGTGATAGCTTTGCGTAGTTCATCTATTTGTGGATAATAGTTGTTATCCGTCTCGACTGGTATCGGATGGCAATTAATCATCCCAATGGCCATCTCATGATTAAAGTAATAAGGCGTATTTAATATAATGTCGTCTCCGGCATTGGTAATGGCTAATATGGCATTTAAGAACCCCATATTGCTGCCAGCCGTAACGACGATACAGGTATCGTTACCGATATCAATTTGGTTGTCTCGTTGTAATTTTGCTTGGATGCCACTTAATAGTTTAGGAATGCCAATTGTGGCTTGATATTTATGCTCTTGAGGGTGAACTAAAAAATCTTGAATTGCTTCTATAGCACTATCTGGTGGAGTATATGAAACAACTCCTTGATCTAAGGGAATAGTTCCAGGATTATTTTTGATGAGTTCTTTGATTAGCGGAATTATAGGAGTCTGTATACTTTGCATTCGAGAGTATACGGTATTAGGAGTTGCGGCCATTTTCATTGAATATTACTTTGTGTATGCCTTCTACCTCGTAAGCCAGTGTATCTCTTGAGGCAACGTGGTTCCTATTCATGAGAAAACCTGGTTCAGATTAAATCCAACCTACGGGCTACTCTCGTTCTTATAGAGTTATTGCCTCACAGGCTCTCAGTGATTGGTATGATGTTCCGCCATGAGCTTAAGCAAGTGATGCATATTCTTAAAACTAAGCAAAGTATTTCTCAACTATTGTTACAACCTATAACGAACCTTGCTGGTCCATATCTTGCTCCACCCTATTCAGTTTAGCTGTGCCACCATTTAAACCTTCGTTATTTTCAGAAGCGTCTCAAGGGAGTCACTCCCATGGCCAGTCCTAATATCGTTTTTTATCTGCCTCAGCCATTTTGGCCCAACACTTGGCCAAAGCACGTTAACGATGATTGGCCTGGATTTAGGTTAGAAATTTACGCTTGGACGCTGCAAACCTATCTGCGGTTAAAAGAGAGTGGATTTGCCTGTGAACTGAGCCAACAAATTCCGGATGAAGGCATTGTTCTGTTCCACAGCAGTGTTTTGCAAGGAGCATCCTTAAAACCAGGACACCGACAGCTGTTTATCTGTCTTAAGGCAGACACTCCCTCATACGTCCATGCACAGCTGCATATCGTCCAAAATCCAGTGGAGACATCTCCTCGTCGAGTCTTTATGCCCCATTGGCCACAGCCAGGACTGCTCCCCCGTGATGCCGAACGGGAAGACCGATTTGAAACCGTTGCCTTTATAGGCCGTCGAAACAGTCTAGATTTAGAGTTCCAGTCTCATATCTGGCAAGAAAGATTGGCTCAATTAGGTCTGCAGTGGTGGCTGATTGATGATAGCGAGAATGATGATGAATCCTTCCATAGTCAATGGCATGATTATCGTGAGATTGATGCGATTGTAGCTGTGCGTAGTTTGGACCCTCGGACGCATTGGCAAACGCAAAACTTTTGTAACAAGTCGGCGATGAAACTTTATAATGCCTGGCTTGCAGGAGTTCCAGCTATTTTAGGTAGTGATAGTGCCTACTGGGCAGAGCGTCAACATTCCTTCGATTACCTGGAGGCTCATTCTCTCTGTCAGGTGTTGGAACAGTTAACCCGTTTGCGAGATGATGCCAATTTACGGCAGGCCATGGTTTCTCATGGGTATCAGCGAGCCCTAGCTTATACGCCTCAGGCAATTACTCAACGTTGGGTGTCATTGTTAAATCGGGTGTCTGTGCCTGCTTATGAGCATTGGTGTGGTCAACCAGAATTGCAACAAACGATCGGTTTGTTGAGATCGCAATCCCCCTCCCTGCCAAACCGTCTGCAACAGCAAGCAAAAAAACTTTTGCGTCGGTGTCTATAAACGAGAGTAGCCTGGTCTGCAGATAGCTAGATCATATTTTAATTCCTGTTCCTGATATCTTGTAACCAGAGTCTTTCTTGGTGCAGTGTGGTCCCTATTCGTGACGAAAATCCGGTTCAGATTACGCCCTATGTGACCTATGGGCTAATCACCCTCAATGTTTTGGTCTTTCTATATGAGCTCTCCCTGACGTCACCGATGGAGCTGACGGCCCTGTTTCACACCTGGGCCGTGGTGCCGGAACAGCTGACAGAAAGTTTTTTGGGTGGTCGCTCTATCCCGTTTGATATATACGAATGGTCCACACTGCTTACCAGTCAGTTTCTCCATGCCGGTCCTTTGCATCTGGCAGGCAACATGCTGTATCTGTGGATTTTTGGCAATAACGTAGAAGAACAGCTGGGACGGGCTCGATATCTGTTGCT
Source organism: Cyanobacteria bacterium P01_C01_bin.118 (assembly GCA_039045805.1). GTDB lineage: Bacteria > Cyanobacteriota > Cyanobacteriia > Phormidesmidales > Phormidesmidaceae > Leptothoe. The sequence continues at coordinate 12,325 of JBCCJR010000071.1, read as the reverse complement.
TTATTTGGGCTGTGGTGTTCTGGCTGCATTGACCCAGTGGTATTTTGGCATGTTTTCTGAAGTGCCATCCTTAGGGGCTAGCGGCGCGATCGCAGGCGTCATGGGAGCCTATATCTTTAGATTTCCCACCGTGCGTATCCTCACCATTGTCCCTTTAGGGTTTATCTTTTTGCCCTTTAGAATTCCAGCTATCTTCTATCTAGGATTTTGGTTTCTGCAGCAAGCGGCCTACAGTCTTGCCAGCCTTAGTGTGCCGACCAATGTTGGGATGGCAGATGGAGGAATTGCCTACTGGGCCCATGCTGGGGGATTTGCGTTTGGTGCTCTTTTAGGCCCAGCATTAGGACTATTTGATAATGCTGACGAAGAGACTCAGCAAATATAGAGAAAAGAGACTATTCTCCATTGATGAGATCTGATTAACGATAGGCATTGATCTAGCAACGCACATTTACGGATTCTGTCGCTATAGTCATAGATGTCGTGCAGTGTCTTTGGGAGAATGAACAATGTATCAGCAGCTTCCCATCTTTAGAAATGTTTGTAACTGTATTGTGGTGGGGGGTGTGATCGCGCTCCTTGGCTGTGCGACCCAATCTAACTCTCAGACCGGTGCTGCTGTACCCCAGTCCGAGTCAGCTGATGCAAACACCGCTTTGGCCCAGGTGCCAGAGTCAGGGAGGAATCCAGGCTTTCAACTGGTGACTCTGATCGATAATCTAGAACATCCCTGGGGACTGGACTGGATGCCAGATGGAAATCTGTTAATTACTGAACGCCCAGGCCGATTGCGCATCGTACGGGATGGTGTTCTAGCACCGACGCCAATCCCTGGGTTGCCTGATATTTTAACTGAGGGTCAGGGGGGGCTGTTAGATATTGCAGTGCATCCTCAATTTTCAGACAATCGCCTGATTTACTTTACTTACTCCCATGGGACTATCTCGGCTAACCGTACCCGCATTGCTCGTGCCACCTTTGACGGCAACGCTCTGAACGATTGGCAGGTGATTTTTGAAGTGTCCCAATCCAAAAATCGAGGACAGCACTTTGGCTCCCGTTTAGTGTGGTTGCCTGACGGCACATTGCTGGCATCCATCGGTGATGGCGGTAACCCTCCAATTGAGCTGGAGGGTGAACTGATTCGTCAACAGGCCCAGAATGTGGGGAGTCATCTAGGTAAGGTGATTCGCATTAACGATGACGGCTCCATTCCGGCTGATAATCCTTTTGCTAATGATGCCGAGGCCGCACCAGAAGTATGGAGCTATGGCCATCGTAATATTCAAGGGCTGGCAATAAATGCGTTCACAAATCAGGTATGGGCAACCGAGCACGGTTCCCGTGGCGGGGATGAGGTAAATCGGGTGGATGCTGGTGAAAATTATGGTTGGCCTGTGGCAACCCACAGTCGAGAATATTCTGGCGGACTGATTTCTCCAGAAAAGTCTTTGCCGGGTATGGTAGATCCTCAGGTAATTTGGACCCCGTCCATTGCGCCGTCAGGTCTGGCGGTATACACCGGAGCTCCGTTTCCTGAATGGCAAGGAGACTTGTTTGCCGGAGGTCTGGTGTCTCAGGATATTCGCTATATAGATGTGGACGAGTCAGGCAACGTGGTCAGTGAAGAGTCGATTTCTGTGGGTCAGCGAGTGCGAGAGGTCCAACAGGGTCCAGATGGCTTGCTGTATGTGCTGACCGATGAGGCCAATGGTCAACTTATCCGCTTGGAACCTTCTGTAAGGTAATCAAGTACGGGGCTTGATTATGTTCTGATGTGAGCAGAGTCGTGAACCGATGTCGTACCAGTAAAGCCAGCTGCTAGAGTTTGGGCCTATGATGATCCGCATTGCTCAGCTTGATGATATCGAGACCCTCTTTGAGATTAGAACTAGTGTGACCGAAAATCATCAGTCTCGCGAAGAGATTGCAGAACTTGGTATTACCCCAGAGACTGTTGCTGAAATGCTGCAAACTGATTGCTGCTGTGCGTGGATTGCTGAGATTGATAATCAAGCAGTTGGTTTCTCCATTGCAAACAGAACAGATAAGACTATTTTTGGAGTATTTGTTCTGCCTGACTACGAAGAACGCGGTGCCGGTCGTTGTTTAGTAAATGCTGCTGAAGAGTGGCTATGGTTAGCTGGTATTCCAGAAATTTGGCTGGTGACAGGTAATGATCCAAATCTCAGGGCCTATGGGTTTTACACTCATTTGGGATGGATACCAGCTGGTGTCGAACCTGAAGGCCCGTTTGCTGGTGAAATGAAGTTTATTAAAAAACAGAATTAAAAACTTGCCCTTGAAAGCCAGACTCTAAAGGTACTATATGGGGCTGCCATTTCTTCTCAGAATGGATATAATGATTGGTCTAGCCGTTCATGGAGGTGGAGCGGTTGGGAGAATTGCTTATCTGCGCCAAATCATTGAACTATTTGGCATGTCTGAAAGTCTTTAATAAGTCTCTATTAAAGATAGAGGCTTAGATTTTGTCATAAACGGTTGGGTTCCATGAGATTAGCTCAACCATTGATGGGGTTAACTGTTTTAAATTGTGTTTATTTTGGTGAGCCATACTCATCAAAATGCTGATTAGTGGTGCCATTTACACCTTAAATTTCTGGTGGGCAGTGATTGTTGTCTATACAGATTTAATTGTTGTTAAAATTTTGGAGGTGACTATGTTTGAACGGTTCACAGAAAAATCTCGTGCCATTATTACACAAGCTCAGGATGAAGCGAGAAGAATGGGGCATAACTTTGTTGGTACAGAGCAAATCCTTTTAGGAATCCTGGTAGATAGAGACAATGAGGCTGCTCATGTACTCTCAGAGAGAGCAATAAGTCTAGAAAGCGCACGCCAGGAAGTTGAGCAAATTATAGGTTTAGGATCAGGCTTTATCGCTGCAGATATTCCATTTACACCTCGGGCAAAACGGGTGCTCGAAATTGGTCTGGAACAATCTAAAAAGCTAGGCCATAAGCACATTGAAGCCAACCATATATTGCTGGGCATACTCATTGAGAATGAGGGTGTTGCAGCTGCAGTGGTGAGAAAACTGGCAAATCCGCTGGATGGTATTATTGATAGTATCTACGGTCAGTTTTCTCAGTTAGAGAAGTAATGATATCTATAATTCAACAGCCAAAAAATTGTTTTCGTACTTTTTTACTCTGTCTACTCTTGTAACACCTATGACGTCACATTGCGGGCGCTACCTATTGAGTGCATTTTTCCAGTAGATGAGAGCACAGCTCAAAAGACGAATCAATTCTCTAATGACATCAAAGCCCCAGGTTAAGAAGTTTCATCAATGCATATGACAGGGAATGGGAACGGATTTAGTTAATCGCCTCCCACGCTTTTACTAACTTACCTATCTGATCATCCAAAACATCTTGTAATTCACTGCCTCGGATACCGTATTTTTCATATCTCGCCCAGTAGCCATCCTTCGATTGAGCTGCTAGCTCAATTGCAAATGAATGGGATTCTTCTTTGGTATTTCCTGTATTGATCTGATCGCTATTGTAAGCGTATAGACTAAAAAACAGGCAGTTCGCTTTTTTTTGCCAAATGCGATCGCAATAATTTAAGACCGCCGCACTTGGTGGAAGTTCTTGCCAGCCTTTATTTTTCAACCATCTAGCCAGGTGGGAAAGGGTTGGTGTGCTTGCTATATTCACTCGCATCTTATACTAAGCCGATATCTGCATCATCAATAGATTGCTATTGCCATCCCTGATGTACGTAGTTTAAGTCATGACCGGGAAAATACTGCTAATTTCATCAAAAAAATAGCTAACTAGAGGGGATAATCGTTAAAAATACGCAACCAGCGGTTGTAAAGGTTAAGTAAACCTTCTAAGCGGTTCGTCAGGTTCAAATAAGATGACAAACGGGGCAGCTTATTTGCAAAGCGTGTGTACTGCTTTATTGATGATGCATCTAAACAAGGGAATATAGGCTTAATTGTTTAGATGCTTGGTGTTTCAAGATTACTAACTAGGAAAATTCTAGTTTGACTTCTAAATCAAGTAAGTAGTCTTAGTAACTAATGCCACAGCTGGTGTCATGATTTGACTGCAAACTGGCTCGTTTAAAGTTTGTGTAGAGATTTTGGCGATCGCTGATTGAGGGGATGAGACGATCTATGGCATTTTCTATTTGATGGCCTTTTGTAGATAAAGCCATCCTGAGAATCAGCAATGCCAGATTTTTAACTACTACTTGTGTCGATTCACTAACAAAACGCCACCAAAGACAATCGTGCCCCCGATCAGCGCCACTGGACTGGGGATTTCTTTTAACCATAGCCAGGCGAGAAAGAGAGCCGCAACAGGAATCAGTGATAGATAACTGCCTGCTTGAGAGGTGGGCATGTTTGCTAACACATAGGACCAGGCAATATAGGCAACGACGCCGGGAAATAGTCCCATGTAAACTACGGCTAGTGTAGGACCAAGGGCCGCATTGAAGGTGGAGATAATCGCTCCTGGAGCAAATAATACTAAAAATAGTGTACCTGACCAGATGGCGTAGGCTGTAAATTGAATAGCAGAGTAGCGCTGTAGCAGAGGTTTTTGGATTACTGAGTAGAGACTGATGCAAAGGGTGGCCATAAATACTAGCAACGCCCCTAGAGAAAATTGCAGGCCACCGCCACTGGTCAGTGAAATGACGGCGACACCTATGACGCATAGACCAATACCAATCCAATTTGCTAGGGTCAGTGTCTCTCCATAAAAAAGACAGGCCAATAGGGCAATGATGCCAATTTCTGATGAGATGATAAAGCTGGCCATTCCTGCTGATACCGTCAGCTGCCCTGCATTTAAGAACACATTGTAGAGGGTAAAACCGGTGAGTCCACACAGGCTGATCAAGGGCCAATCTTGACGCCGTGGTAAGGGCATTCGTTTGATTACTGCATAGATACCCAACACCACTGAGGCGACTAGATAGCGGAGAACGGCGACTTCGACCGGGCTGTAAGCGGTTAAAGAAACTCTGATGGCTGGGAATGCCGATGCCCAAAGCAACACGGCGCTAAACAGCACAGCCATCACCAGTGCATTTGGGCGTTTAATAGGTGAACTGTTATTCGCCTGGGACTGAGGATTGATCTGATAAACCGGCTGCGATAACACCATGGAGCACTCCGAGCGATCGAATAGCCGTAGCTTAGGGGGAACGCTGTCCAGGTTCAATCTATGGGATTCATACTATCCCTGTGAATTTTTGACGAATAGGCTGTGGGTTGCCCGAAAACCTAGCCAATCTGATTGTTAATGACAGGGGAATACCCTTTTTTCCTTGACAGGTGTTTCCGGTAAACGAGTGCATGGATAGAATTAGTCCCCGCTTTGAAAGGCCTGGTTTACAGCCGAAAAAATTGTTGTTGAGTCTGTTCGGGGCGTTGGCTATCTGATGACCTGACCTTTCTCCGTGACTGCTGCGATGGAGCCGTTAACCTCACCAGTGATGGTTTTGAGCGGTGATCATAGGGCTGATGTCGGTGAGATGTTTACACAGTCGAAACTACAGCCTCAGGAACACGAAGCTATTGAATCGTTTCTCCATGAAGCTCTTAAGTTAGCTCGTTCTTTTACTGATCCTCAGGATCGGCTGTATGCATTCATTTACATAGCAAGGATCTATCAAACTTTGGGCGCTCAAGAGACAGCCCTCAGGCTTTTAGAGACGGCCGTGCCGCTGACTCAAGCAGATGTCTACGGGCAGGTGGAGATTGCTAGGGGGTATGTTGACGCAGACCAACCGCAGATAGCATTGTCTTTGTTGTAAAATGCATTGCACCATGCAGTTATCTCCAATAGTGACGACAACGGATGTTCTCTTACTGGCTAGCCAAATGGTGGAGAGACTCATTGCAGGCAAGACTCAGGAGACTTTTTGGGTGAGCTCTACAGCGATAGTAGTGCTACAGCAAATGGCAATAACGACTGGCAGGTTTGCGGATAGTTCTTTTGCTATCCCAGTGCTGAAGAGGTTGACGGCCGTTATAGATACTGTCGCTGAACCTGGAGATCGGGCTAAAGGGCTGGCTACATTGGCAGCTGCTTATACCCGGTTAGGTCAGTCTCAAGTGGGTGATGACTTTACTAGTCTGAGTAGTGTTGCTACCGCTGCAACTCAGTTAGATAATCCTGATCATAGCGCTGCGATTTTGGAACGTGTGCTGGTTGTTGTTGAATCAGCAGAGCCCGCGACTCAGGCATCTACCTATATTGCAGTGGCAGATGCCTATAGTGAACTGGGCCATGGGGCACGCAGTCAGAATGCTCTGACCTTGGCAATGGATGCCATAGAACAAATCTCTGATCCATTGCAGCGCTATATTCAACTGGCCAACATACCTGTGAGGGCCGTTGAGCTGAGCGATGGTAATGTCACATATCAATTGTTGCAACGCGTGTTTAAACAGATTGGAACGATAGAGGATGAGGAGCGTAGGGTATCGTTATTGGGCTATCTATCCAGTGCTCTGGACTCCTGGCCTCAGAGTCGCCTTATTTTGGAGCAGGCTTATCCATCGTTGAATGGTTTGTCCGACCCATCCAATAAAGTCAAAGGTCTGGTTGCGATCGCAACAGCTTATGCCCAGCTCACATCTGAACAGCCCGATCTAATACCTCAGGTACTAGAACTCTTGGACCAAGCGATTGTCTTATTGCCAACGCTAAAAGCAAATGAGTCCTACCTATGGTCTAGGCGTTTGCGCGATATCTTTTTCGTTTATCGAGACCTCGGTACCTATGACCAGGGCTACGCCCTATTGGATCAGCTGACCTTAGAGCAAAGTGATGAGATTACCCAGAGTTCTTCTCGTGATGAGGCCATCCATGGACTGAAGTTACAGGGAAGCATCGCAGAAGGAGCCATACTCCTTAACTCGCCCCAACATTTCCAGACTGCCCTAGACTCTGTCCATGGGATTGCTAATCTTTGGTCTCTCGACTGAACCCGTGATCATATGAGTCAGCTGCCGGAGGATGCTCTACGAGAATATGGAGAGATGCCCGAAGAACAGATAGAAAAATTATTTCAAGAATATAAGGGTCTCACTCTCACCTGGACCCCTAACGTGATTTTGGAGACAAGCTTGTTGCTTGAAGCAGAGGGTGATTCTCTCGATCCTGCCCTCTCTAACATTATTGATAATGCTCTAGTAGCAACCATGAACTCGGCCCAGTCAGTGAACGATCTGGAGGAACGAATTGTCCCTCTTAGATTTGTGATTGTGACAGCTCTACACCTTGGTAAGACAGAGAGAGTTTCGGATGCCTTGGCACTGGCTATGGCAACGGTTGATGACACTGGAGCTTATTCGCTTGAGCTGCTTTTAGATGATCTACAGGATCCTATAGATCACAGAACTAGACCGCTTAACCATGCTGATCTAAAAACAACAGTAGAGATCATGACTGCAACAATGTCCAAAATGGATACCGTCGATGATTATAATCAATCTGTTGGTTTAGTTGAGATGATTCTGCATCTTCAGGAGACAATTGATCTCGATGAAGCTGGAAGCGCTAGCTGATTAAAACCGATGGAGAATGGTTTCGATTAGGGCATCTAAGCTGGCAACCATAGGAATGTGGTAACGATCGCAAACTATTTCCACATTGCCCCTACGCCAAAACCCATCAGGGCAGCACACCACCAGCTTATCGCTGTGGGCAAACAATCCTAGCTCCAGGAGTGTAATCGGTGCTTTGGTGGCTGGGGCAAAATACATGACAATCATTGCTGCTTTTTCTTGAGCTTCCAATTCCCATTCCACCTGTTCTCGAAAATTTGAATTAGTAATTGTCTGTTCCCAACTGATATTCCACTCATCACGACGTGGATTTAGAAAAATTAAATCTGTTGTTGCTAGAGATTGAGTGATAGAGTCCTGCCAGTTCTCTGCCAGACCCATCTCAATGGACCCCGCTAGAAAGACAGTATGCTGCCAATTCTTTAAATCAAGTGACTGAGGTGGTTTGATGACATGAACCATAAGCTTTTTTATCGCAAAGGACGCAGCTCAATCTCATCACGCAAAATGCGCATATCAAACCGACAGAGAAAGTTTTGCCCCAGTAAGCCCATATTGCCAGTGGGAGAAATAGAAACGCTGAGATTTTTAACTTTTGCTTGATCTAGGGCAATTGATTGCACACGACCAATCGGGTTCTCAACAATCCGACCGTCGGCTACTTGAAATTGACCGTTCCTGGTAGGAATAACGTTGAGCAAATTGCCCATGGTTTGAGTCAGCCCCGTCATGGCAGCCCCGGTATCAAGAGTCATGTCAAATCGTACACAGCCGTTAAACATCACCTCAACTGTGGGGGTGCCTCCTATCCAGTTTTTAATGGGGACACGGATGATGCGATTCTCTTCTGCCTGCTGTGTTTGTAGCTGGATTTCTAAGCTTTGAATGTCATATTGCAGCTCTTGATAAGCTGCTGAGTTACCTTGGTTGAGATGGAGTATGGCCGCCTGGCGATAGTCATTAAGGGCCTCTGATAGCTGACCTAAAATTTCGTTGCTGTACCCCCTGGCTCGATAGCAGGCAGCATTGTGCGTATCTTTTGCTATCACTGCAGAAAAGTCTTTGCAGGCCAGTTGATGCTGATTGATTTTTGCGTAGGTTTCGCCTCGTAACTGATAGATTTGGAGTGGGTCAAGGGCATTGAGAGAAAGCAGTGCGGAGAAGTCTGCCAGAGCACTGTCGATATTGCCAAGAAGTAAATGCATTTCACCCTGCTGTAGTCGCAGTTGGAGATTATGGGGTTCTAGCTTTATGGCATAGGCCAAATCCTTTAAGGCTGCTGTCCGGTTATGACAGCGAGCATAGATGAGTGCTCGTTGGGACAGGATGGTGACATTATCAGGCTCCAACTGCAGCATCCAATTGATATCTTGTAGTGCCTGCCGGTATTGGCCGTGCTCGATTTTCGCCCTTGCCTGAGCTAGAAAATCTTGAGACGATATTAGACCCGTGGGTTTGGGTTGCAGGTTGTTTATTAGCTGTAGACAGCTTTGGGCATTGATTTTATCCTGCTGATTGAGGTAGAGACGCGTGGCTTGTTTGTAAGCTGAGATCGCTCCCTCTATATCTCCTCTCTGGCTTCGAGCTTTACCCAAGAGACGATGGGTGATGGCCATGTCTGGGTTGAGTCGTAGGGCCTGGTCAATGGCGATAATAGCGGCATCGGTTTGTCCCAGACTTAGACTGGCAAGGGCTTTGGTATACCAGAGCTTAGGTTGAGATGGATCAGTCTGGAGCAATTGGTCGAGGAGTGCTATCGCCCCCCTATAGTCCCCTGATGCCATTGCCTGCTGATAGCTCATAGTAGTTTCTACCCAATTATGAAAAAAGCCCCGCAATGACCTCTGCCAGAACTTCCGTCATGCTAGCGGCAATTTCGCCAGTTACCTCAATCATGCCGATGGCGAGTTCGGGTAGCTCCCCTACAGAGTTCAAGGCTGTACCGGCGACCTCTGCCAGCGACTCCGTTACTCCTCCAGCGACTTCGGGAGCATTAGATATGACTTGGGCACTCCCCTTTATCGTATTGCCAGTCACATGCACCATATACTGAGCTAAGACTGCACCGCCTTGGGTAACGACGTCCAGACTGTTTTCACCGATAGTGTGTCCCACTACTTCACCGATGGCATTAACCTCACTGTAGGTGCCTGAGCTGTAGCTGGGGTTTTTGTTTGCACGCAGCTGTTGTTTTTCAGGTTCCTGATCTGTTGGCAGGTCATTAGCGTTTGTTGGTCGGGCTTGGTCCCAAAGGGAGGTTAGTTCTGTCTGATCAAACCATACGCCTTCACAGCTGTGGCAAACATCTAGAGTCAGGTGGTTGCGTTGTTTTCTCTGCAGTTGTTTTTTGCAGACGGGACAATTAATCTGATTGCGCCAACCACAGTTCCCACAGTTTTCTGAGTTTCGATCCATGGGGGTATTGCATTCGTGGCAATGAATCATCCACTGACGCGGCTTTTGGATAATGTACTGACGCACTTTAGAGGATCTAATCTGCTGAGAAAGTTTGACTTCATCCTTGTCAAACCACACTCCACCACAGCGTTTGCAGTAATCAAGGGTGATAAATACTCCCCTTTCTTTTTGAGTAATCTGCAGCTTTTGCATCGGTAGCCCCAAGCACACAGGACAGTTGTAACGGGGTTCGATAGTTTTAGGATCAGGCATCGAGCAACCCTCGTGAGGATTGTTTATTGGGTAGCTGCTGGATGTCGGGGAAAACGTAGACCAAAAGTCCAGAGTCGGTCATTTCTATGTTAGCTAAGTCTTGTTGACAGAGATCAGTCAGTACTTCTTTAGCTACAGCCTGTTCAATGCCTAATTCGGATATGACTTCGATTTCGGTCAGTTTGCCTTGGTGAGCCTGGGCGATCTTGAGAATTTCTGAGCGTAGCGCTATCAGACGTGAGTTGACGATGCGGGTGGCTAGGAGTCTGCGATCGCGGCGATGACTGCTTACTAATCCCACACCAGCTACTGCAGGTAGTCCCACCCCTACACCAAAGGTCATCGCTTTGACAGCTATGGACTGACTGCTCAAATCGGCTTTGGCAAAGCTCAAAAGCATAAAACTAGACAGCCCTAACAGACCGATTCCGCAAAAGAGTTTATTCATAAAAGGGGCTTGGAACTCGCGTGCCTATCATAGCCAAGGTGCTCTGGCATTTGCCAAAGCAAGCTACTGCTTGCAAGTCGTTATCCTTTCGTATTTAGCGAGGGTAAGGATAATTGTGTAATTCAAAATAAGCAGCCAAGCGTTTGGCAATCCGCTGCTGATTTTGAGCCACGGTTGGTATCAAAGTTGTAGCTCGTTTCTGAATCAGTGACTTATGGTTTATAGGAACTACTGGTGTGATTTGTAAAAAATCAAAAATTTGTTTGAGAGTGATTTCCGGCTGTTCGCATAAGTCTTCGAAACGGATAGATATATAAGTGGATTCTGGTAGATTGCTGATGTTATCAATAAAATATGATGTAGCTTCAAAGGCCTGTTTTAGTACTTTGTTCAGACCAATGTTGAAGTGAGGAAAGTACATCAGCCGATACATCAGCCGAAAAATAGGGTTTTTGAAAATTTTGTTGTACTTCCTTGATACGAGACCCGTGTAGGCATTCCATCCTGATAATACTTGATCGATTAACTTTAACTTAGAATTGATGACATTAATTGGATTGCGATGGATAAAGATGAAGCGGGCGTTGGGTATTGCTTGGTGGATATAGAGAAAATTTGGATAACACCAGGGATTTTTTAATAGAAGAGATTTCTCTGGACTGGCAATACTTTGTACCTTACGACAAATTTCTAAAAACTTAGAGAGACTTTCGTCACTGATATATAGCTTGTCTATAGTATTTCTCAAAATAAAGCCATATTCCTCAGGCAGATTAGGCGAAACTGGTACAGTGTCAAATTCGCGATCGCAAATCCCTAACTGTTCAAACTCAATCTCTAGTGCCTGTAGCTTTTCTGGTTCAAGTTTGTTGTGATAATTATGCAAAATCTCATCATACTTGATCACGTGATATGCCTTGACTACATTGAAACACTGACTTGAGGCCAAAGTCTGATACAACAGCGTTGTGCCTGAACGGTGATCGCCCAAGATAAAAATAGGTTGCACATCAACATCTTTGAGTTGATTTAGGTAAGGCTGATCTAGAGAAGTCATAGTTGGAACTCAGAAAATGAACTGATATCCAGATGTAGATATTTATCTGAGCTTAAATTCCTTTAAAGCCGCCGGATTCGCTCATTTCCTTATCGCTAGGCTTTTGAGAAGGACGAAGCAGATTTAACCTCTGTACGCCGATTTGGTTTAATGCAATGCCGCCTAGAATTACAATACCCCCAATGTATTGCCCGAGTGTCGGGACTTCACCTAGCAGGAAGAATGCAGACAGAATTCCTACAATGGGATTAAATGCAGTGGCAAAAGAGACTTCGCTGGCATTACTTCTTTTAAGGCCGTTAAACCAAAACGTTTGACCAGCGACAACAATAATGGCTGCATAAAACAACATCCACTGCCATAAAAAGGGTGAACCCACATCCATAAAGTGTTCGGGACCATACAGAATAAGAGTGGCACCAAAAAAGAAAACAGTGCCTACAAACCTTAGTGGTGCAGAAAACTTTCATGAGACTCAAGCTGAGAAAGTAGTAACCTTTGAAAACTCAATACGAGTATCTAAGTAATCTTGTTTTTTTCGAGAGGCACAAGCTGGTGGTGGCTGAGATCGTGGTAGTTCTTTCA